>NZ_JBNMKH010000103.1:0-4990 GCF_050874245.1 Bifidobacterium sp.
AATCGGCATCGACCTGAAGATCAACTACGTGGAATTCTCCACCTGGCTGCAGGACGTGCACACCAACGGCGACTACGAGCTCTCGCTGGTGGACCACGCCGAAAGCCACGACTTCTACAAGTGGACCACGCCGGACTACTACTTCCATTACGACGGCAAGCAGGCGCAGGAACTGTACGCCAAGGCGCTCAAAGCCACCGACGAGAAGCAAAGCGCCGATTACCTCAAGCAGGCGGCCAAGGCCGTCAGCGAGGACGCTCCGGCAGACTGGCTGTTCGGATACCGCGTGACGGTGGCCTGCAACAAGCATGTACAGGGCTTCCCCAGCAAGCTGAGCCAGACGGTGCTGCCGCTGTGGCGGATCTCTAAGACCAAGTAGGACCAGGCGGGTCAAGTAAGTAGGGTTGCGTGGACGATCATGCGATTCGTGGTGAAACGGCTGATGCTGTTCGTGGTGGCCCTGATAGGTCTGTCCGCGTTGGTGTTCGTGATGCTTCGCGTGCTTCCGGGGGACGTGGCCGCGGTGATCGCCGGCACCAACGCAACCCCAGAACGCATCGCGTCGCTACGCGCCGAACTCGGGTTGAACAAGCCGCTTGTCACGCAATACGGCGATTGGATGCTGGGTCTGCTGCATGGTGATCTCGGCGTGTCCGCGGTCGGCGGCAGATCGGTGGCGGGGCAGGTCGCGACGCGCATGTCCGTGACTTTTCCGCTGATCGTGCTGAGCCTCCTGATCGCGCTCGTGATCGGACTTCCGCTCGGATGCGCCGCTGTGCTGGCACGCAATCCCCGATTGCGTGGTCTGTTCCACGGCATTGCAATCGTGGCCGGCGCCATCCCCGCATTATGGGGCGGCCTTCTGCTGATACTGCTGTTCTCCCGCGGCTCCGGCCTGCTGGGATTGCTTCCCGCACAGGGCTTCCCGGATGACGGTTGGTCGTCGCCGCTGTGCGCGCTCGCCTCGCTGACGTTGCCCGCGCTCACCACCGGCATCACGGCCGGAGCATCCATCATGCGTTACACGCGCGCCGCGGTGGGGGATATGGCCTCCTCGCAGGCGGTGGACGTGGCCATGGCCTGCGGCATGACCCGCACGCAGGCGGTGCTGCGCGTGGCTCTGCGTCTGGCCACCCCGCAACTGGTGTCCGTGATCGGTCTGACCTTCGCGCAGATGATCACCGGCGTGATGGTGGTGGAGAACCTGTTCGCCCTGCCCGGGCTCGGCGCCATGCTGGTCACCGATGTCGGCAACCGCGACCTCATCGCGGTGCAAAGCGAACTGTTCCTGCTCGCCGCGTTCTTCCTGCTGCTGGGGCTTGTGGTTGATGTGGCGCACCGCGCGCTGGATCCACGATTGAAAACCACCGGCGCGACCTCGGGAAAGGCGACCGCATGAATTCGGCGAAAATCGTCATATCATCCATCTGGTCCAAGGCGGGAGGCAAATACTCGCTGATCGTCATCGGACTGTGGCTTCTGACCGCAGCCATATCCCTTGTCTGGACGCCGTATCCGCTGCTCGACACCGACGGCTTCAACGTGTGGGCCTCGCCATCCGCGGCGCATCCGCTGGGCACAGACGGCACCGGAGCCGACGTGTTGAGCTGGCTGATGGCCGGCTCCCGCACGAATCTTCTGATCGCGCTGCTCACCGTCATCGTCGCCGCCGTGATCGGACTCGCGCTGGTGGCGGCGATGGTGTCCCGTTCCGGCGCCCTCGCATCCACGTTGGTGGTCGTGGTCGACGCGCTGATTTCCATTCCGACGGTGCTGATCGCATTGATCCTCACCGTGCCGTTCGGCGCGTCCGCCGCGGTGGTCGTGGCCGCCTGCGGCTGCGCGTACGGACTGAACCTGGCCCGCATCCTACGCCCCTCCGCCATGCTTGCCGCGCGTTCCGCATACGTCGAATCGGCATTGTGGTCGGGAGCGGGCCCCATCCGCGTGTTCTTCTCGCACATCGTGCCGAACACGTTGCCTGTGTTGTGCGTGCAGCTGTCCATGAGCGCCGGCACCTCGATGCTGGCCGAGGCGGGACTCACCTACCTCGGCGTGGGCGTCGGAGCCGGCGTTCCCAGCTGGGGGCATTCGCTGTCCACCTCCGTCCGATTCATCAGCATCCATCCGACGGCCGTTCTGTGGCCCGGACTGGTGGTGACGCTGGTCGTGATCGCGCTGAACCTGTTCGGTGACGCGCTGCGCGACGCGCTCGACCCGTTGGCCAACCCCGCGTTGAGGGAGATCTCATGAGCGTTTCCATCCGTGACCTGAACATCGCTGTCAACGGCAAGCCGATCGTCCACGGCGTCGACCTCGACATCGCCGACGGCGAACGCGTCGGCCTGGTCGGCTCATCCGGTTCCGGCAAGTCGATGATCGCCAAAGCGATGATGGGATTGCTCCCCTCCACCGCACGTGTGGAAGGCAGCGTGGAATTGGGCGGCAAGCAGATCGTGGGCGCGTCCGACAGTGTGATCGCCGACCTGCGTGGACGATACGTGGGCATTGTGTTCCAGGATCCATCCGCGGCGTTGAATCCGGTGATGACGGTGGCACAGCAGGTCGGGCTTCCGCTGTACCTGCATTACGATCTGACGCTCGCCGAACGATTGGAACGCGTCACACGCATGCTGGACAAGGTCGGCTTGGGCGAGGATGTGCTGTGCAAATATCCGCATGAACTGTCGGGTGGGCAGCGGCAGCGCGTCGGCATCGCCACGGCGCTGGTCACGTCTCCGAGGCTGATCATCGCGGATGAGCCGACCACCGCTTTGGATTCGATCACGCAACGGCAGATTGTGGACCTGCTCATATCCTTGGTGGATGATGCGAATGCCTCCATGCTGTTCATCACCCACGATTTCGCCGTTCTGAGCCATGCCACAACGCGTTGCTATGTGCTGGACCGTGGCCGGATCGCCGAATCCGGCGCGACCGCGGACGTGCTGACGGAACCCAAGACCGATGAGGGCCGACGGCTGGTGGAGGCGGCGCGCGCCTTGTCGTTGCACGCCGGAAACGAAGGAGCCTGATCATGGGCGATGACGAACGGACGATGCTGGAAGGCCGGGACCTGGCCAAATGGTATGGCACGGGACGGCATCGTCGTCAGGTGCTGTTCGATGTGGATGTGCGGTTGCGTGCGGGGGAGTGCCTCGCGGTGATCGGCGGATCCGGGTCGGGCAAAACCACGCTGACCCGCGTGCTGTTGGGACTTGAGCGTGCCGATGGTGGCATCGTCGAATATTGCGGGAAGCAGCTTCACGGCGAAGTGGCGCATGATCTGCGCGCGCAATCCGGACTGGTGTTCCAGAATCCGTACGATTCGCTGGATCCGAGGTGGCGCGTCGGCCGTTCCGTGGGCGAGCCTCTCCGTTTGCGCCATCCGGATTGGTCGCAGGAGCGTATCGCGGATCGTGTGGCCGAAGCGTTGGCCATGGTGAGCCTCGAACCGGAAACGTTCGCCGGTCGTTTTCCCATCGACCTGTCCGGCGGGCAGGCGCAGCGCGCGGCGATCGCCCGCGCCATCGTGGACCGGCCCAAGGTGCTGCTCGCCGATGAGCCGATGAGCGCCATCGACGTGGCCGCAAGGGTCAGAATCCTCGAATCCTTCAAAGCCATCCGCAAGGCCGAACCCGATATGGCGATCATCATGGTGTCCCACGATCTGGGCGTGGTCCAGCACCTCGCGGACCGCATACTGGTCCTGCACGACGGACATGCGGTCGAATCCGGTCCGACCGGGCGGATACTGGCGCATCCGGGCGACGGATACACGAAGCGACTGCTGCAGGCCGCCACGATGTAGCCGTGTGGATGGGCGGCATATGCGCGTCGGCCGTACGGTGACGTCGGCCGTTTCCGATCTTGCGCGGACCATGACATGTCCACCATGCGAACGGGGTCGACACGCCGGTGTCAATGGGTGTGCTATGGTGTGAGCCATGTTCAATTTCTCATGTTGTTGTTGTCGCTGACCACCCGCCCCGAGGGGCGCGCGGTTCATCGACGCATAACTTGAGATAGGACTTTTCATAGCACGGCTGCGATTGAGGCAGTCCGTATGCGAATCGCCAAAACACCATTCAAAACGGCATGTCGGATGAAGCCGGCATATGCGATGACGAATGGACATATGTTCCGATACGCAGGTCCCGTTTCAACAATTGCAAGTGACGGACGCGAGCTTCTCGAAAACAAGAAATCGAAAACCAATCGAGAATTCCACGAAGCAAACGTCGCGCAAAGGAAACGCCATGACCATTCACAACTCCCTCTCCGAACTCATCGGCAACACCCCGCTCGTCAAACTCAACCACGTGACCGACGGCATCAAGGCCACCATCGCGGTGAAGGTCGAATACCTCAATCCGGGCGGCTCGTCCAAGGACCGCATCGCCGAACGCATCATCGACGCCGCCGAGAAAAGCGGCGAGCTGAAGCCGGGCGGCGTGATCGTGGAACCGACCTCCGGCAACACCGGCGTGGGACTCGCCCTCGTGGCCCTGCAACGCGGCTACCGCACCATCTTCACCCTGCCGGACAAGGTATCCGAGGCCAAGCGCGCCGTCCTGCGCGCGTACGGCGCCGAAGTGGTCGTGACCCCCACCGACGCAGGTCCGGACGATCCGCGCTCCTACTATCAGGTCGCAGACCGCCTCGCCAAGGCGATTCCCGGCGGTTACCGTCCCAACCAGTACGACAATCCGAACGGTCCGGAAAGCCACTACCGCACCACCGGTCCGGAGATCTGGGAGGCCACCGACCACAAGGTCACGCATTTCGTGGCCGGCATCGGCACCGGCGGCACCATTTCCGGCACCGGACATTATCTGAAGGACGTCTCCGACGGCGCGGTGCAGGTCATCGGAGCCGATCCGGAAGGCTCCATCTACTCTGATCCGAACGACGTACACCAGTACAAGATCGAAGGCGTCGGCGAGGACTTCTATCCGAAGGCCTTCGATCGTGACCTGCCCGACGAGAT
>NZ_JBNMKH010000104.1:0-4947 GCF_050874245.1 Bifidobacterium sp.
CCTCCGGCATCATCCGCGTGCACCAGTTCGACAAGGTGGAGATGTTCGTCTACGCCAAGCAGGAGGACTCCTACAAGGAGCATGAGCACCTGCTGGCCATGGAGCAGGAGATGCTCGGCAAGGTCGAGGTGCCGTACCGCATCATCGACACCGCCGCCGGAGATCTGGGCTCCTCCGCCGCCCGCAAGTTCGACTGCGAGGCGTGGGTGCCGACCCAGGGCCGCTACCGCGAGCTGACCTCCACCTCCAACTGCACCGAATACCAGGCCCGCCGCCTGAACATCCGCGAACGCATGGAGGACGGCAGCACCCGCGCCGTCTCCACGCTGAACGGCACGCTGGCCACCACCCGTTGGCTGGTCGCCATCCTCGAGAACCACCAGCAGAAGGACGGCTCCATCGAGATTCCGAAGGCCATGCGTCCGTACATGGGTGGCAAGGAAGTCATCGAGCCTACTAAGTGGGAAGCCTGATTCCATCAGGCTTCGCTGTGCCTGTGCGCGGTGCGTGACGCTTTCGCTACGCACCGGCCACGGACAGTTCCACTGGACTGTCCGTCCCACTAAATGGGAAGCCTGATTCCCGGGACCGGCCATATCCGGTTTCTGATGTGAATCCGTGAAAAGCGGCGTTGGCACCTGTGCCACGCCGCTTTTCTCATCGCTGTGATATATTGACGTTTCGTACGTGTGGTTTCGGCCTCTCGTACGAAGGACAGATGTCTGAGCGGTCTAAAGAGACGGTCTTGAAAACCGTTGAAGGGCAACCTTCCGCGAGTTCGAATCTCGCTCTGTCCGCTTTGTGGGGCTTATCGGTTTCTGCCGATAAGCCCTTTTTCGTTCGGGTCCTGCTCTGGTCGCGCCCTGTCACACGATCCGACGGTCGGCGGCCCAACGGGTGAGTTCGGAGCGGTTCGACAACTGCAGTTTGCGCAGTACCGAGCTCATATGCGTCTCCACGGTCTTGATGGAGATGAACAGTTCCGAAGCCACCTCCTTGTACGTGTAGCCGCGTGCGATCAGCCGCATGACCTCCTGCTCGCGGTTGGACAGCCGGTCCAGCTCGTCATCGTGGATCGGGCCGCCGAACGCGCCGTTCGCGCTTGGACCGTTCTGGAAGGCGGACAGCACGAATCCCGCCAATTTCGGCGAGAACACGGCGTAGCCCTCATGCACCTGCTTGATGGAGGACACCAGGTCGTCGCCGGAAATCGTTTTGGTCACATATCCCTGCGCGCCGGCGCGGATCACGGAACCGACGTCCTGCGGAGAATCCGACACGGACAGCGCGAGGAAGACGGTATCGGGGGAGTATGCGCGCGATTTCGCGAGGATTTCGGCGCCTCCGCCGTTCTCACCGCCCGGCACATGCACGTCCAGCAGCACCACATCCGGCTTGGTCTGCGCGATCATCGCCACCGAGCCCTCCACGTCGGCCGCCTGCCCGACCACGTCGAAATACGGCTGCAACGTGGCGATCACGCCCGCCCGGAACATCTCATGGTCATCCACGACGGCGATTCTGATGTGCTGTTCCCGCTCGTTCATTGCCTCTCCTTGGGTCTGATCGATTCGTGCCGCGTCTTGCTGCATGCATCGTGTTCATTGCACCGATTGCGTCCGTCGCTGCGTCTGCCGTTGCGATTGCGTCGGCCGCGCGCCCGTATCGCCGTTCACCGTCGTGGACGTGCCGTCGTCCGTATCTCCCGCCGCGCCTGAAATCGGCATGTGCATGCGCACCTCCGTACCCCAGCCGGGCCTCGACACAATCTCCACTGTACCGCCGCGGCGCTTGATACGTCCGATGATGGACTCGCGGATGCCCAGGCGATTCGCTGGAATGGCGTCGACATCGAAGCCGTCGCCATGGTCGCGCACGAACACCTCCACCAGTTTGTCGCCGGCTTCGCAGTAGACGGATATCGGTTCGCCGCCATGCGTCACGGCGTTGACGAGCGCCTGCTGCGTGGCGTCCAACAGCGCGTCGGTCTGCGCGCTCGGCTGTGCGTCGCCCACCGTCACCACCTCGATCGGCTTGCCGTGTGTGTCCTCCACATGCGCCGCGATCTGCTTCAAACCGGCGTTGACGGAACGATCCGACGTGGTGCGCTCCTGATACAGCCATTCGCGCAGCTCGCGTTCCTGTTGCCTCGCCAGCGAGAACACGGTCTGCTGGTCATCGGCATGCAACTGGATCAGTGCCAGCGTCTGCAGCACGCCGTCGTGCAGGTGGGCGGTCATGTCGGCACGCTCCTCCTCACGTTCCTTCAACGCGCGCTCCGTGCCCAAATCCCGTATCAACGCCGTGATCCATGGCACAATCGCCAGCAGCACGCCGACAAGCATCGCCAGACCGGCGACCAGCATGGTGAGCGTGGCGTGTCGTGCGGATGGCATCGTGCGGACATGCGTGGCGATGTACAGCGCATATGCGGCGAAGATGATCGCAATGCCGGCGAGCATCGTCCACAACTGGCCTTCCTTCGCGTTGAAACGAAGCCAGGACACGCCGATGCCGACCACGCCGAGCAGCACCGGCAGAATCAGCGTGCCTTCGAGACCGGTCGCCGCCATCACCGCGCACAGACCCAACGCGGCGAGTCCCGCCATGGCCAGCAACGCGGGTTTCGGTGCCTGCCGGAGCATCTGTTCCAGGCTTTCGGACGATTGCCAACCGTCTTCAGATGGCGTTTCGTTTGCTATTGCTCCGGTCGCAGCCGATTGCGAGCCGACGTTTTGCATGCTTGTTCCAGCGTCCGCGATGCCGCGTGCGTCGGACCTGCCGTATGGCGCGTTCCCGCGTGACAACGGCGCGCTGCCTACGGGCTGGCTGCCTGCGATGGCGTATGCCTGCTGTACCGGATCGCCGGTGGGAATGGTGATCCACAGGAAGATGTAGGCGATGAGTCCGGAGCCGAAGAAGAAGGACGTGACGACGAAGATGAAATGGATCAGATTGACGGACACGCCCAGATGCATGCTGATGGCCTTGGCCACGCCAGCAGCCGCACGTCCATACGTTGGCCGCAGCAACGGTAGCCTGGCCGGTCGTGATGGTGCGGGACGGCCTTCGCGCAGGGCCTGCTCGTAGCACCAGCGCATGTAGACCGCGCTGGCCTGATCGTACTGTTCCTGCGTGTACCGCGGTTTGGCTAAGGATTTCATGCTTCCATTGTGCCCTGTCGGGGATGCCGATTCAGGGCTTTCAGCCGGTGTTCAGGGCAGATTCAGGGTGTTCCCCGATACGTGTGACGGCTGCGGATTGCTGTAATGGAGACATGAGCAACGCAAACAACAATCCGCAAGGCGGTCGTGCCGCTGGTTCTGCCGGACCGCAGCCCCAGCCGCCGATGTATCAGCCGCAGCCGAATCGCGGCAATCGATTCTTCGCATGGATTCGTTCCAGCCGGATCATGCGCGGCCGTAACCGTTGGGTCGCCGGCGTGTGCGACGGCGTGGCGCGCCGCCTGGGATGGAGCGCCACCCTGGTCCGCGCGCTGGTGATCCTCACCTCGCTGCTGTTCGGCGCCGGAGCGGCGTTCTACGCACTGGCCTGGTTCCTGCTGCCGGACGAGACGGATGGCCGGATCCTGTGCGAGGAGCTGGTCAACGGCCATTGGGATTGGAACTGCGCGGGCGCGCTGGTGTGCGCCGCGGTGGCGCTGTGCCTGCCCGGCGCCGGATGGCTGGCGTTCGGCGCGGCCGTGCTGGTCTTCTGGCTGCTGGTGAATCGCCAATCGTATGCGACGAGCTGGCAACCGCCGCAAGCGGGCGGACCATGGCCGGGGCAGCCTACCCAACCCACGCAGCCCGGACAGCCGGCGCGGCCTGCGCAATCGCAATATATGCCGCGTCCGATGCCGGCGAACACGGCCACTGCCGCGAACATGTCAGGCATGACCGGCCAACCAATGCCGCAGCCGACGCGTCCCACGCCTTCTAGCTACCAGCCGTACGCGCGTCCCGCCCAATCGCCATACCAGACGTTTCAACAGCCGGTGAGCCCGCCTGCCGCGTTCGCCACATCCAATGTGCCGCCGACCTTCACCGCTCCGCCGACGGCCGTGGCGCCGCAGCCGAAGCGTGCCCGCCGCAAGCCCGCCGGACCGCTGCTGGTGCTGGTGACGCTTGGCGTGGCTTTGCTGGCGATCGCCGGAACCGGCTGGTACGCCACCACGATGACGGTCGATTGGGATTACGCTTTGCGTGTTCTGCGTCTCGCCACGCTGTGCTGTGGCGGCATCTGCCTGGGAATCGGCGTGCTGATCGTCGTGCTTGGCTGCATGGGGCGTCGTGCCGGCGGCCTGCATCCGCTGGCATGGTTCGCGGCGTTCATGGCCGTGGCGATGACGTTCTGTACAGGCGCGGTGGCATGGGAAAGCCGCGGATGGATGATGTCGGACGACTATCACCGTATGACGGTGTCCGGCACCGTGACATGGAGCGACACCAGCGACGCCCAGATGAAACGGTACGAACAGGGACTGGTGGTGGTCGGCAAGAATTACGCCAACGATGTGCTTGACATCGATCTGAGCGGATATCCGGCCGCGCATGGCAAACACAAGGTCAAGCTCGACGACGGCACGTACGGCGAAAGCTCATGCCCGACGGGAGAACTGAATCTAGTGGTGGTGAACGCCCAGGTAGTGGTCACGCTGCCGGACGGATGCCAGTGGTCGGTCAGTGACAAGGACAGCGGCTACACCAACGTCACTGATTACGTGGGAGGGCCGGACGGGCTCACGTTCTTCAATGGCACGGGCTTCATGGGCCTGTCCCTCGATGAGGACGATGGTTCGGTACCTGGCCACCATGGGGTGAACAAGGGCGTTCCGGCGCTCGACGGCACCACCGATCCCGAGGATTCGGACGATGATGGTTCGGACGATGCCGACGATCAGGACGAATCCGATGAATCGGACACTGAGGACGATCCGTACGATTC
>NZ_JBNMKH010000105.1:0-4740 GCF_050874245.1 Bifidobacterium sp.
CGACGGCCCGGCCGAGCTGAAGGGATTGAAGGGCAAGGAGGCGCTCGACAAGATCGCATTCAAGCTGCCGTTCGCCAATGTGACGCCGTATGTGGTGATTGCGTTCATGCTGCTGGTCGTGGTGCTTATGTGCTTCTCCGCGAGCTATCGCATCGCCGTGGTGGCGGGCGTGATTTGGCTGGCGGTGCTGTTCGCCGCGTACCAGCTCACGCAGGCCGGCCGCAAGCAGACGGAGGCATCCGCGGCGGACGCCGAATGACCGAGCTGTCCGCTTAAACGCAGAAAGCGTTCATAAGCAACGCAAAACGGCCTTCCCATCCGTATGCAAACCGTATCGATCGATCATCGATTGCGGCGACAACATACGGACGGGAAGGCCGTTTCTTTTTGTTTTATCTACCGTTGCCTTTGCCGGCTGACCAGCCGCACGCAACCCAGACCGGTCACACACGGTCAATCAGCCATCGCAGACGAAGACTCAGCCCTGCTTCTTGGCCGCCGGGGCGATGGACAGGCTCGGGTCGCGCAGCGGAATCATCATGGACTGCGTCGCGTGATACAGGTCGGACTTGCCCGGCCACACGGTGCCGATCGGCTTGTTGGTGCGATCGAGCTGGTGGAACCAGGATCCGTTGACGTGGTCCATCACCGTGCTGTCCGCGTACTCAAGGAACGTCGCATACCACTTGGCGTACGATTCCTTGCCGGTCACGCGGGCGAGCGTGGACGACGTGTTGATGCCCTCGGCCAGCGTCCAGTGCATGCGGTCGTGCACGACGGGCTTGCCGTCCCAGTCGGTGGTGTACACGATGCCGGGTGCACCGTCCGCGTTCCATCCGTCTTCGACAGCGCGGTTGAACAGGTGTTCCGCGGCGTCGATGTACGGGGCGGCGGCCGCCGGATCGGACGGATAGGTGCTGGTGGCCCACTGGGTGATCAGGCGGGCCCATTCGATGCCGTGGCCCGGCGTCGCGCCGTACGGCTTGAACTGGTCGTCCGGCTTCTCACGGTTGCATTCGAGGTCGAGTGACCAATCGGAATGGAAGTGCTCGGGGATGCGCCAGTTGTTGGCCTTCGCCCAGCCAAGCACGTGTTCGATGATGCGGCCTGCGCGCTTGCGCCAGGTCTCGTCGCCGGTCACGTCGGCCACGGCAAGGAACGCCTCGACGGAATGCATGTTGGCGTTGAGGCCGCGGTACGGGTCGAGTTCGGTGAATTCGGTGTTCCACGTATCGACGGACAGGCCGGTCTCGTCATCCCAGAACTTGTCGAGGAAGACCTTTTCGGCGTGGTCGAGCAGTTCGGCGGCGCCGGGACGGCCAAGCAGGGTCGCGGAGGAGGATGCGAGCAGCACGAAGGCGTGCGCGTAGCACTGCTTGGTGGGCGTGTAGCCGCCTTCGGGGGTGATTTCCGGATACCAGCCGTCGTTGACATCGTCATGCAGCGCGCCCTTGAGTCCCTTCAGACCGGCGTCAACCAGCTCCTCGGCACCCGGGAAGCCGACGAAGGCGCCCAGACAGTACACGTGGGTCATACGGCAGGTGATCCAAGTGGCGCGATTGCGGTCCTTCCACGGGGTGCCGTCGTCGCCCAGCCAGTAGGAGCTTCCGTCGGGAGCCGGGAACTTCGTGCCGAAGTTCAGCAGATTGTCGCGGGCCGCGTCGAGGAACGCTTTGTTTTCCGCCGTTCCCAGCTGGTATTTCTTGTCTTCGACAGCCATGTCAAATCCTTTCCTGATTTCCTGCGATTGCGCACTTGGATTTCGCAACGCACGTTCCGGCGCGCCTTTGAGCGGCACGTCACACGTGCATGCACCCCTTGCGTTCGCACCTTGTTCGGTTATGCGCTTGGGAAACTTCGTCATATTCCCTCGCCGCTGCACCCCACTGTAATGATTAAGCGCTTAAGCCGCAACCGCGACACGCGCTGTTACTTAATCGCTTAAGGTTTTCTTAAGCTTATGTTCTATAGTGGTCGATAGCAACGTGGGCCGCCGCATGGATGGCAGGCCATCGCAGGCATCGCAGCAACGAGACATCGCAGCAACGCAGGGAGGCGGAAGCGGGCATGGAATCGTCCACACCATTCAAAGGCGGCGAAATCGACAGCCGACAGGCCGACGCCATCAACACACTTTCCTCAGCCAACGAATACCAAGGCAAATCACGCATCCAAACGTTGCGGAAACTGCCATGGAACCGCAAATGGAGGTACTTCCGCGAGCAACTGCTGGCCCGCACCGTGGTCGTCGCGGCCATCGTGTGCGTGGTCGTGTACATTGCCGCGCAGGTGCTGCTCCCCGCACCGGGGCCGAAACTGTACGTGGCGGTGTTCGACGACGCGGTCAGCCAGCAGGAGGCGGCAAGCCTGCAGTCGCAGGTCGCGAAACGGCTGGACCTGCCGGAAGGTCGCAAGGGCGGGGTGCTGATCGACACCTACTTTTCCAGCGACGAGAACGGCATCAGCAAGCTGCAGACCATGATCGCCAATCATGAGATAGACGCGATCGTGGCCACACCGAAGACCTTCAAACAGCTGTCCGGCTACGGTTATATGACCAATCTCGATTCGTCGCTGACCAAGCGGCAGCGCACGTCGTTTTCCGGCGATTTCGTCACGATGAAGGGCTTCAAGGATTCCGACGATCCCGATTTCGACGGCGGCGGCAAAGGCAAGGCCGAGCCGTTCGGCCTTTCGATGACCGGCTTCCGGCAATGGAATCGGCTGAAATCAGCCAAATCCAACGCGTTGATCGGCATCGTGCAGGAATCGCCGAACCGCACGACCACGCAACGGCTCATCGACTATCTCAGCGCATGACGGCTCCGACAACTACCGGCGCCACATCCAGCCACATCAGCAACATCCACCCACGGAGGAGACCATGGCCAACATTTTCAGTCAGGACAATCCATTCAACGACTTCATGAGCAACGTCGGAGATATGGCGATGGTCAGCATAGCCTGGACCGTCTGCTCCATTCCCGTCGTCACGATAGGCGCCTCGACCGCGGCCGCCTGCGAAGTGGTGCGCGAGCTGCAGAGCGATTCCTGCAAAGGCATCTTCCGCAGCTTCTGGTCGGCCTTCAAGCGCCGCTTTCCCACCACGCTCGCCCTGACCGCGGTGATCGCCGCGTTCTGCGGACTGGCGCTGTTCGACCTGTGGTACCTGTCGAAGCAATCCACCGATGCCGTGGCCGTCCTCTACGGCGTTACCGTCGTGGTCATCGCGATCGTTGGCTCGGCCCTGGCCTTCGTGCTGCCCTTGACCGGGCGCAGCAAGCTGAGCGTCGGCGAACAGCTTGTGCAATCCGCCCGACTCGCCTTGGGTCGGCCACATATCGCCTTCGCCGCGCTCCTGCTGGATATCTGGCCGATCATCGTGGTGCTGATTGCGCCGGAGCAGACGCTGATGCTGATGCCGTTGCTGTGGATCTTCGTCGGTGCCGGAGCCAGCTTCTGGGTACAGATGAGGCTTATCCGCAAGACCTTCTCGCTCGACTAGATTCCGTCCGAATCCCGCGAATCCCGTCCGAAAACCTACGCGCAAAGCAGAAACATAAAACGAAAATCGCCGCACGACCATATCGGCCATGCGGCGTTTTTCGCATTCCCGCGTTTCCGCACGGCCCCACGCCCTCGCATGGTCACCGCGCGTTCAGCGACCCGCAGGCGCGGGACCGGTGGAGGCACGCGCACGCAGCTCGTACGGATCCTCCTTGATGTGTCCGAGCTTCTCGCCGTCGATGAGCCTGAGCATCAGCTGCGCGGCCGTCTTGCCGGTGTCCACCACGTTGCGGCCCATGGCCGTCAGATTCGGGTATGCCGCGGTGCACATGAAGGAATCGTCCCAGGACATGAGCGACAGCTCGTCCGGCACCGCGATGCCACGCGCGTTGGCCACGCCGAGGCCGGCCAGCGCCATCACGTCGTTGTCGTAGATGATGGCGGTCGGATGTTCATCGAAGCCCAGCAAACGATTGGTGGCCTCACGCCCGGATTCGGGCGTGTAGTCGGTATGCAGGCAACGGTACCGTATGCCCAATTCGGCGGCCATGTCGGCGAACGCCGCATCGCGGATATACGAGTGGGCCAACGCTTCCGGACCACCCACACGCGCGATATGGCGATGCCCCAGATCGTACAGATACTGCACCGCCTGCCGTACGGCATCGGCGTCGGCGCTCGACAGGCTCGGCAGACCACCCGCCACGGAGGCGTCTGCGATGGCGAGAACCGGCACGTCAGGAGTCTTCTCCAGCAGGGAGACGCACGGGTCGCCGAGCTCCACGTTGACCAGCAGCAGGCCATCGACGTTGCCGGTGGCGATCCAGTCCTTGATAATCGACAGTTTGGCGTCCTCGCCGACGGCCATGCGGATCAGAATGGAATAGTCGTGCTTCTCCAGTTCGGCGCCGAGGCCGGAGATCAGCTCCATCATGAAGGATTCGACGGACAGCAGTTCGGGATCGTAATCCAGCACCAGGCCGATGCGCTGCGTCTTCGCCTTGGCCAGCGCTTGGGCCGCGCCGTTGGGCTTCCAACCCAATTCGTGGGCCACACGCAGTACTTTGGCGCGGGTCTCGTCGGAGACTCCCGGCTTGCCGTTGAGGGCGTACGAGACGGCGCTGCTGGAAACGCCGGATGCCTTGGCAACGTCGAAAATCGTCACTTTGCTTTTCTGGATAGGCATTCCCGTTTCCTTACACACACTTACGCTAGAAAAATCAGCCACTTAAC
>NZ_JBNMKH010000106.1:0-4723 GCF_050874245.1 Bifidobacterium sp.
CTGTCCGTGCCGAGCATGCCGGGCAGCAGCTGAGCTACGGTGTTCAGCGTATGCACGGTGCTGTTGAGCTTTGCACAGTAGGTCTGGGCCGAGTCGAGCGCATCGGCGACCTTGTGAATGTGTGGCCGTTTCGCCGCCTTGATCTCACGGGTGCTGTTGTCGATCACCTTGTCGGCAACGCTCAGCGGCTCCTGGGAATCCTCCAAACCAGAAAGGGAGACCGTGCCATTCTCCACGTGGATATTGCTCAGATTGACGTTCTTGGAGACCTTCGCCAATTGCGGCAACGCCTGCGAGGAAATATCCTCCAACGAGGCGACCGTGGTACGGACCGCGGAAACATCATCCCCCACATACGGAACATGCGATGCGACCGTCCATAGGAAGGACGACGTCTGCTTGTACGCCTTGTCCACATGGCCGGAGAATTCGTTGGTCTTCGTGTCGAGCTGCTGGCTGTCGGCCTGGGTGATGGTGCCCTGCAGACCCTTCGCGCTTGCCACGGCCTGCTGCAGTTCGCTCCTGGCGCTCATGACCGACCATACGAACGCGACGGCAAAGGCGGCGAGCGCCAGCAGCACGGCGACCACGGCGATCAGGATGCGGCGGTTGCGGCGTTTGCGTTTGATGCGACGGATGTGTTCGGCGCTCATGCGGCGGCGGACGCGGTGGGGGTGGTAATCCGATTGATCCAGCGGATTCTGCGGTTCCTGCGCGTCCGAATCCTGTAAGTCCGCGTCCCGCAGGTTCGCGCTCGAATCCTGCAAGTCCACGTCCGAATCCTGCAAGCCCTGTTGACCCGCGTCCGGATCCCGTGGTTCCTCCGCGTTACGTGGAGTCCCTTCGTTCTCCCGCTCAGCCATATTCTCTCCCACTCGAGTTCATCGATTCTCTACTTCGCGACGCATCCATACATCGCAGCCACATGTCATGGCACACACTGGGTCAATAGTCTACCTCATACCCCCGGTGGAATCACAGCGAATCTATACGGATCAATCATCCCCATCGGGCCAAGAAATACCAAATTCCTCCGGCAAAAGACCAACATTCGAACCACGTCTCAGCGAATTCACTCCTCTGAAAGCCCAATCCCAGGATGCTTTATAATCATCGGCACCATGAAGCAAATCCGAAGAAAGCAGAAGCTGCTTGAAAAACGCTGGATCCTCCTCACAATGCTCAATGAATTCAAGAGACAGCTGTCTTTTCCTTTCCGTTCCTTGCTTACCCGTCAAGTTGTCTGAAATGCTCCAAAGAGCATGCTCCAGATTCCTGGACATGAAGAAAGCACGAAAGGGCACTTTCCTTGAAGAAAACGACATTTCCCGTTCAGCAATCAACTCGCCAATCCGTGTTTTCTTCTCGGAATTACGCAATCTGATTCCTGGAACATCAGGCGTTCTGATTTCATCCGCCATGTATTCCAGCACGCGGCCTTCCACCACACGATCATCTGGAATCAACGCACCATCCAAATCCATCAATAATGCGACGGCGAGAATATCCCGTTCCTTGAACTCGTGAGACTTGCTTATCTCTCGTTTAATCAATCCCTTGATTTTGCCTTGGATTCCTTTGCCCGGAAGAGCATGGAAATTCTCAGGATGGATTTTGTACAAGGTAATATCGCCGTCAGCGCTTATCCCCTGGAAATGGACCCGAACATCACTGAGAATCTCATCGAAAGCATCAACCACGCATTCATCGGACTGACCTTCTACAATGAACGGCACAACTTTATTGGGCATGCTCCGGCTCCTTAACCGTAGGTACAGCAGTCGTTGCAGTCACGCGTCCGGCTTTGTTGAAAGCGACGGCAACCCGGGAAGTCGAAATCCGAGGAGCCAATTCCTCAGGCTGGTCGTTGATGTTCACCGACCGAATGTACATGTCCCTCAGGTTGCTGGTGTCACGAACCCCTTTAATAGACAGAAAACGATTCTTCGCATTCGACGTCGAGAATACAATCGCCTTGCTGGGAAGAACCTCTAGGATACGCAGATTATGAGCGGTGAAAATAAGCTGCCCCCGGCCACGTTCCGCCAGCACACGAAGAATATTTCCCAGCAATATTTCGAATACTCCAGCATCGATCTCATCAATCGCTATACAGGCATCAGGCTCATTGAACATACGGGTCAGCAAGGAAAGCATGCCTACAATACGTTTGATTCCCTCGGACTCAGCCCAGAATGGAATATGCACCTTCTTACCCCCGACGCTTCGGACGCTCTTAAGGAACACGCGAACACCAGGCTTCTTATCCTCAGTGACGGCCTCCTGCATGTCGCATTCCAATTGAAGATTCGGCACGACAGTCGGCAAAACCATATTCGACTGCTTTACCATCTGCTCTATGGTCGGTCGCAAATCCTCCGGAACGATAACCGGTCGCCCGATATCCAGAACATCAAAATTGGAACCATGCTCTATCGGCACGTACCCAAACGCGACCGATGCCCCCTCACGCGTGGTCATGACCCTCATGTTCAGACGCGCGTACTGAGACAAAATCCTCAGAACATCAATCAGCTGCTTGTTCATGTCTCTGGCGGCCATTTTTATTTTCGGCAAAACATCATTCTTGGAGATCTCCCCATCGATCGCGGTAAGAGTATCCATGAAACTATGAGAAAAAACAAACGAACGATATTGGCTCCACGACAATGTCTCCTCTTGACGGAATCTCGCCTCGGCCTTGCGAACCGATTTCAGCGATCCCCATTTATTCGCAGGAGACATGGTTGAATCAAGCAACCCCAATTCCCCTTCAGAAACCGCATGATCCAACAATGTCTGCCGACGCCCCTTGCCGCTCCCCTCGTTTTTTGCCGCGCGCAACTCGATGGTTTCTCGGGAAACCTGCGTCTTCCCGTCTTCCGTCGGCTGCAGACGCAGCCCATAGGTCACCTCACCCAAATCCGTAGAGAAAACAGCAACGATTGAGGCGCAATCACTCCCCTGCCTCACCAGACCAGTTCCGCATTCCAGAGGAAGTGGCCATCCGGACATGAGATACCGAATGCACTGCAACGCAGTGATGACCGACGTCTTTCCCGAACCATTTTGCCCATAGATGCCCGTGATGCTTCCACCTGAAGGCAAATCGCGGAAAACAATGTTGCCTTCTTCCGTGTTCTTCACATTCGCCAAGTCCAAAGATTCCAAACGAACCATAGGAAGCTCCCTTTATTCCTTACGATTCCTTACTCTAAAATTAGAATATCGTATATTTTATACAAAAATCACGTAAAGCAGCGACGAAATCGTCACTTTACGTGCGCTTACTCACTAAGCCGAAATCGACAATGCTGGCACGAAGGCGTTCCGCCCGCCGTGCTCCTACCGCGCTTCGAGAGTTGCTAAGAGCGCGCGATGGTCGGAACCGGGGATGTACTTCGTTTCGAGGTCGCCCACGACCACGCCCTTGTCATGCACGATATGGTCGATCTCGGCCACCGGCAGCAACGACGGATACGTCATATGCAGGCCTTCGCCGGCCTGCTCGCCGGAATCCAGGAAACGACCGCCCAGAAGATACCGGAAGCTGGCATGGTCCCATGTGGAATTGAAATCGCCCATCAGCACGTAGAGGCTGTCGTAATGCTGCAATTGGGCGAGCGAATCAAGGCTGCGATTCCACAATCCCTGGTTGCTGGGACGCGGCGAAAAGGGGTGC
Source organism: Bifidobacterium sp. (assembly GCF_050874245.1). Classification (GTDB taxonomy): domain Bacteria; phylum Actinomycetota; class Actinomycetes; order Actinomycetales; family Bifidobacteriaceae; genus Bifidobacterium. Next base: position 3,683 of record NZ_JBNMKH010000106.1, read on the forward strand.
ACCGAGCCGAACCGCACCTTTGTACCGGCGAAATCGATGGTCGCCGCCGGAACACTGCTCGACTCCACGGGAATCAGGTTCTGCTTGACATTCTCCATCGGCGCCGCGCTGTACAGCACGTTCACGCCGCCGTTGTCATGCCACGTTTGCTGCGCCGCCACGGAATACGGCAGATAGTCGGCGATCCCGGCCTCGTTGAGCCGGTCGAGCAGGCTCCACGACACCTCCTGCAAGGCGAGTATCTCCACATGCTCGTTTTTCACGGTTTCGACGATTCTGCCTGCGTCGGCCGCACCCTGTTTGGTGTTGAGGGTCATGATGCGCGCGTACTTGTCGGACGTGTCGGGCAGGCCGTCGGCCGCTGCCTGCGCTACGGCTTGACGGGCGTTTCCGGAAATCGTCTGCCGTGGTTCGATATAGCCCCAATGCCAGCCGACCTGCACGACCACGCACACCACTCCGATGACGGCGAGCAGCGCGCGTCCGCCGATCCGTCGAACGGCGAGCGCGACGACCATGATTGCCGCGGAGAGGAATCCCATCCATGGCATCAGTGCGACGATGATCGGCACGTAGCGTTTGCCGTCGAGACCGTTGGGGAGCATGCGCAGCAGCATGGCCAGCAGGATGACTGCGGTGGCCAGCCAGAGTGCGATGGTCAGGATGTGCAGGATGGTGCTGCGTCGGGACATGCTGCGTTGGGCTTGGTCGAGGCTGATGCGGTCGGCGTGGGCGGTGCGGTCGACACGGCTGGCGATGGCGGCGTCAAGTCGCTCGCCCAGATTCTCGGTCTCGCGTTCGGCTTCGTTTTCGTTGCCGCATTCAGCTTTATTTTCGTTGCCGTTGCCGCGTTCACTGCCGCTTTCGCCTTTGCTGTTGCTTTCGCCGGTTTGCCGCATGGTCGCCTTTCATTACGTTCCCGTTCACCATACGCAACGCGATATGGATTCGTTGTAAACGGTCCGCGAGGTTCACAGTGCCTTTACGTGCTCACCGTTCTTCGCACCGTCTTTTCCACCGTCTGTACGCCACCGTCTGTAC
>NZ_JBNMKH010000107.1:0-4708 GCF_050874245.1 Bifidobacterium sp.
CTACGAAACTCCACCGCACACTTCGCGCCTGCCACAGCACACTCACACCCAGTCGGGCCGCGACGCGGCGTGCTGGATCAGCATCCACTGGTCGCGCCGCGGGTTGAGGAGCCCGAGCCACAGCCACATGCCCAGCACCGCGCACCCGATGCCGATCGCCACGCGCACCGCCATGGCCCGGGCATCTTTGGCGCCGTCCGAAGCGGCCTTCGCATGCGGGATCGCCACGCGCACTCCGGAGACCAGCAGCCGGTGCGTGTTCACCCCGTACGGCGTGCAGGTCATGAGGGTGAGGCGGTCCTCACCGGGCACCACTTTGAGCTTGTCCACTTCGTTGGGCTTGATCACGCTGATGCGGTCCACCTTGTAGCCGAGCGTTTCGCCCAGCACGTCGATGTACATGACGTCGCCTTTGCGCAGTTCGTCGAGTCGCGTGAACAGTTCGGCGTTCACGAGGCCGCGATGCCCAGTGAGCACGACATGCGTATTTTTACCCCCTACCGGCAGCGAGGTACCGTAGAGATGGCCGATTCCGCGTGCGAGCACGTCGTCGCTGGTGCCGTGGTAGATGGGTAGATTGACGGAGATTTTGGGGACGCGCACGGTGCCGATTACGCCTTCGCCGACGTCGAGCAGGCTTTGGTATTCCTTGTCTTGGGCGGCGAGGGAGTCGTCGCCGCTGCTGTTCGCATTGCTGGACGCACTGCTGGGCGCGCTGCCGCTCGCATCGCTATTCGCATTGCCGCTGCGCCCAGCACCCCCAGAGCTTCCAGCCCCAGCACCGTCCGCATCCGGCGCCTCCAGCGGATCACGCGCCTCCCCTATGACGCTTTGACTAGTTTTTGCGAGCCGCTGATTGTACGCGCGCGCTGCGGCGAGCGCCGCTTTGACTTTCTGGTATGGCCATCCGGCCACGGTTTTGGCGGTTTGGCTGGACACATTGTCGACTTGGCTGCGCTCGAGCGCCCGCATGGCGAACGGCGTGCCTACGACCAGCACGGATCCGGCGATGAGCAATACGGCGAGGATACCGAAGAACGAGGAATGGCGTTTTTCGCGATGTTCAGCTTCACGTTCGGCGCGGCCTTCCTCGTCGATGCCGAGGATGTGCTCCCACGTAGGAAAGTCGACGGTTTCGGCGGCGGAATTCGAAGCGATATCCGACGAATTGTCCGCAACAGCCAATGTGGCGGAATCAATGGCGGCGGAATCGCTCGAAGAACCCGACGCAGCTACGTTACCCAACACCGCTGAAGCACCGGAAAACCTTGACATAAGGGAAGTGAGCATGCTGCGCAGTCGGGCCACGATTTCGCCCGTTTTACGCGCACGCTTACTGCTCATATGCATTCCTTCGTATTGCTTTACTGGACGCGATGCCGTATTCCTTTGCACCGCGATAGTTGTGCGGATTTTTCTGACCCAATCGTCGGACAATCGGCGGACGAGTCGCGGCGACACGCATAGAGGGGTGGAACTGGGTTCCACCCCTCATGGGTTGTTTTAGGTTGGGTTGGGAGCGACCGCTAAGCGGAACTCCGGTTGGTCAGGCTCGCACGGCCCTGGTATTGGACTTGCGGGAGCGGACTGCGGCGGCCGCGCCAGCACCACCCAGCAGCACACCGACCGCGATCACGGCCGCCAGGCCCGCGCCACCGGTCATCGGTAGCTGGGTCAGGTTCTTGGCGTTGTAGACGGTGTACTGCCATGCGCCCTCGTCATCACCGTCAGCGATTGCGGAGGAATCGGTCACATAGCCCTTGTCATCGCCGGCAGCATCAGAGAACGTGGCGCCGGTGATGGTCTTTTGACCGTCAGCTTCGTCGCCCGTAGTCGAGTCGATGGTGAAGGTGAACTTCGGCAGGAACGCCTGGGTGTAACCCTCCGGTGCCTCGGTTTCCTTCACGGTGTAGGTGCCGGAATCGAGACGATCCAGGTTGATAGTGCTGTCTTCTTCATTTTCCCCATCGGGTTCAATCAGACCAACCACATTGCCTTCATCATCAGAGGTGAAGTTAGTGGCATCGCTTTCATCATCCACGTAGCTCCACGCGCCTGCATTCTCGCCTTCTTCATCATCAACCCATGCCAGCCACTTGGTGGCATCGCCCGGGGCGCTCACGTGGAAGGTCGCGCCTCCCAAAGCTTCACCGGCCTTGTCGGTCTTATGCAGACGGAAACGGTAGGTGTACACGTTGACCTCATCGCCCGGAGTGGTGTGGGTCTGGGTCAGGTCCTCCGGCTCGTTGGAGTAGGTCAGGCTGTCCTTGCTCGGGTTGCCCTGAGCGTTGGCGCTATCGGAGATCAGCGCGTTGTTATTCAGCGTGGCCTTGAGAATCACTGTGACAGTGCCGCCCTCAAGAATCTTGTCCGCCTCAGACTTGGTTCCATCAGCAAGGTTGACATACTTGGCGAGATCGATGGTGGTGGTCTTGCCGCCCTTGTACGGAGCATTGCCATCAGTAATGGACTCGGTCGTCACGGTGTAGTCCGTGCCCTTCACGAGTTCCTGCGTCGTGTTACCGCTTGTGACTTTAACGGAAACCACAGCACCCTCACCCGCAGCACGAATGGTACCAGTATCCACAGTCAGACCCTTGGATGCGATATCGGTGATCTTGTAGACACGGCCTTTGGTGAGGTCAGTCGCATTGGCAGCATAACCGGTGTAGTACGGCAGCGTAGCGGTCAACTTGTAATACACGGTGTCACCTACAGCGTAGTCGGGCTGATTCTGAGCTGTTGTACCATTCTCATCCGTCACGACTTTCTTGGTGACGGTCGGCGTAGAGTTCTTCAGAGAAACCTGTCCCAAGTCGTTTGTTCCGTCAGAGGTAAACGTCACATCCTCGTTTTCCGTCGTGGGATTGCCTTCCCCATCTTCACCAGCAACTGGAATGTTGACAGTGTAGGTGGTGGAAACAAGGATCGGAGCGGACTGGGTTTCCTTCTTCGTGTCTTCCTTGGCATCAGTGCCCGCACCAATAGTCGTTGTATCGCGCAGCAGATAGAAGCCCTGGGGGACTGTATTTTCCCGTCCGTCTTCAGAACTGGTCAAGCTCTGAACATCAGCCGACGTAGAATCCATGCCCTTGATGGCTGTGGACACCTCGGTGGCGAACTGACGCAATACGGAAGCATTGCTGCCGTCCTTGGCATCGCCACCCCAGTTGGCCTCGTCTTCATACGTATCATCAGCTTCAAACAAACCATCATCACCATAGTTCGCAAAGAACCAGCCAAGCGGATTCGGGTCACCTGCACCAGCCGCAACACTATCAGCGCATTCTTTAGCACAGTAGCTATTATCTGCTTGGTAGGACGCCAGCAACGTTTGGTTATCAACCGTGATGTTCCCCAGAGCTGTCTTAATCGCATCCTTATATATTTTGGTAGTTTCCAGCGTATATCCGGTCATCACATCGTTCTCGTCATACGAAATCGAGGTGAGGTAGCCGAGACGGTACCCGTTGAACGTGTGCTCAATCTCACCGCCGCTGATGGTGATCGTTCCAATGGCTTCGTCACCAATCGCAACGCTTGGGTAGGCGCCATTACCGCCGCCTTCGCCAGCCCAAGCGGACCCGGCGCCAAGCGCCATGCCGCTCAGCGCGATGCCCAGGGCCGCAATGCCCGAGACCATTCTTCTCAGATTCGCGTTCATCTCTTTCTCCTTTCCGTAGGGCCTCGTCCAAAACCTTTCCGCAAGATCTCTTCCGAGACCTCGTCGTAAGGCCTCTTCACGAGACCGTCAAGACAACGCGCACGCCTCGCACAACGCCGCACATCGCAGTACGCCCTAATTCGCTCCTTGGCTGTTCCTTCGTGTACGTCATGGAAGCATCCCTGCTTCCCCTTTTGCGCGCCGCGCCAACATTCGCCGCTAACAGAATCGCCTCATTACGACAACCTGCCTCGGCAAAGCGTTGCCATAGTGTCAAAAGCACTACCTAGCCTAAACGTTTTCATTTCCTTTGTCAAAACCACGTAAAGTCTTATAGGGGGTAGATTTCCAGCACAACGGTGTATATCGGGGGCAATTATGTACTATATAGACCTCTTCGTCTCATCATCGGCGCACAACAGAAGCGGCAAATACAGCAAACGTTGTCACATCCTCCAAACCGCCCCCGTACGCTGAACGAACACTGCAGTCCGTCATACACACTGCATACGTATCACCACGCACGGTACCACCCGTACATGCGGTACCGTCATACAGGTGTCAGCACCCCCAGTACTAGCCCCTGCAGTTACCAGCACCACCAGCATTCCAAGCAATAACCACTAGCACCACTCACGCACGCACACCAGACGAGTGACGCGGGCCACCGCCTGCACGAACACCACCCGCACGGCCACCCACCAACGCGGCACCGGCCACCTGCCCATGCCGAATCAGCCACGACCGCCGCCACAGCCCGGCCAACCACACAACAGCACAGCCAATAATCAGCACCAGCAGCCCAACCACGACCGCCGCCACGGTCGTCATCTCTCCCGGCTCGTCGTACTGCGTCTTGTCCGGCACCTTCGGATTCGGAATCCTGTGCCCGCGCACCAGCAGCCGGTGCGAGTTCACCCCGTACGGCGTGCAGGTGATTAGCGTGGCATAGTCGCGCCCCTGCTCGATGTTGAGTTTGCTGATCTCGCTCGGCAGCACCACCGAAATCTGGTCCACCTTGTACGTGTAGGTTTCGTCGAGCAC
>NZ_JBNMKH010000108.1:0-4697 GCF_050874245.1 Bifidobacterium sp.
AGTCCCGTGGCCATACCACATCAGTGCGCGGCCATTCAGTTCATCACCGGAGTGATTCCCTGTGCCACGCTCGCTTTTTGAATTACAATTTGCGAGCCCTAAAATCAGGCAACTTCTTTATCTAAGCATCAGGGGTGAACAACTGAAATCCGCGCGTGTCGCGCATTTTCCAACGGTTTCGGCCATATCCGTCCGCATGCGAGCCACCCAATCCGCATCGCCCCAGTCCGCATCAAAACAAGCTCCGGGAAAGACGCGGCAAGGACACTGTCACACCTTCCCCTATCTTGAAAAAACGAGAGGAAGCCCAGCGGTTTCCCGTCGGGCTCCCTCTCATGGTTCCTTATATATGTCCTATATATAAGGTGTCACATCAATCCGGCAATCAGATGCGTTCGGAGGCTTCCTCCGTAGCGGCTTCGCCCTGACGCTGGATGCGCAGCTGGTGACCTTCCTTCTGGCTGACGCCGTAGTAGGCGGCGATGGCGATATCCTTCATATCCTCGATCTGCGGGATACGCGGGTTCGCCGGAGCGCACTGATCTTCGTAGGCGCGCATGCCGATCTGGTCGATGATGGACCAGTAGTAGTCCTCATCCACACCGCACTCCTGGAAGCTCTTGTTCATGCCGAGCTTGTTGTCGCGGTAGTCCTCGACGGCCTTGGCCAGGTTCTCGACACCTTCCTCAGGAGTCTTGCCCGGGTTGACGCCAAGGTTCTTGGCGATCTCCTGGTAGCGCTCCGGAGCGATGTACTTGCTGTACTTCGGCCAGCTGGTCGGCTCCTCCGGAACGGATCCGTTGTAGCGGATCACGTACGGCAGCAGGATGGAGTTGGTGCGGCCGTGGGCCACGTGGCACAGCGCGCCGATGGTGTGGGCCATGCCGTGGCACATGCCGAGGAAGGCGGAGCCGAATGCCATGCCGGCCATGGTGGCGGCGTTGTGCATCTTCTCCTGTGCACGGGTCTTCTCCTCACCCGGCTCGCCGTTGACGGACTCGGCGAGGTTGTCCCAGACCAACTTGGCCGCATGCAGGGCCATGGCGTCGGTGAAGTCGTTGGCATACACGGACACATAGGCCTCGAAGGCGTGGGTCAGGGCATCGAAGCCGGCGTCGGAGGCCAGCTTGCGCGGCTGAGTGCGGGCCAGCACCGGATCGACGATGGCGACGGACGGGGTCAGCGCGTAATCGGTGATCGGGTACTTGTAGCCGGTCTTGTGGTCGGTGATCACAGCGAACGGCGTGACCTCGGAACCGGTGCCGGAAGAGGTCGGGATGCACACCAGCTTGGCCTTCTTGCCCAGCGGCGGGATCTTGAATGCGCGCTTGCGGATATCGAAGAACTTCTCGCGCACATCGGAGAAGGAGATCTCCGGGTGCTCGTACAGCAGCCACATGATCTTGGAGGCGTCCATCGGGGAGCCGCCGCCGACGGCGATGATGGTGTCCGGCTCGAACTCGTCACGCATCATGGCGGCGCCGCGCTCGACGGTCTCGACGCTCGGCTCCGGCTCGACATAGTCGATGATGCGGAAGGTCACGCGGTTGGAACGGGCGCGCAGCTGGTCGATGATCTTGTCGACGATGCCGAGCTGCTCCATCACCTTGTCGCACACGATGACGGCCTTTTCGATGCCGTACATGTCACGCAGGTACTTGATGGCGTTCGGTTCGAAGTAGGTCTTGGCCGGAATCTTGAACCACTGCATGTTGTTGTTCCTCCGAGCGATGCGCTTGATGTTGAGAAGATTGACTGCCTGGACGTTGCCGGACACGGAGTTGCCGCCGTAGGAGCCGCAGCCCAGGGTCAGGGACGGAGCGATGGCGTTGTAGATGTCACCCACGCCGCCGAGGGAGCTCGGGGAGTTCCAGATGATACGGCAGGCGTGCATGCGCTGGCCATATTCGCGGACCAGGTCCTGGTTGTTGGTGTGAATGGCGGCGGTGTGGCCGGCGCCATGCTTCAGCATGGCCTCGCACATCTCGAAGCCCTGCTCCTTGTTATCGGACTTCAGCACGGCCTGGACCGGAGCAAGCTTCTCCATGGTCAGCGGCTCGTTCTCGCCGACTTCCTTGCACTCGGCGGCGAGGATGGTGGCGTCTTCCGGAATCTCGAAGCCAGCGGCCTTGGCGATGTACTGCGGGGACTTGCCCGGCACCACGGAATTGAGCTTCGGGGTCTGTCCGGAATAGGCGGTGCAGCCGAACATGTACTGCTCAAGCTTGGCCTTCTCCTCGTCGTTCACGAAGTAGGCCTTGCGACGCTTAAGCTCCTTGACGAGCGGATCGTAGATGTCCTTGTCGGCGATGATGGCCTGCTCGGTGGCGCAGATCATGCCGTAATCGAAGTGCTTGGAAAGAATCAGGTCGTTGGCGGCACGCACGACATCGACGTTCTTGTCGACGTACGCCGGAGCGTTGCCGGCACCAACGCCCAAAGCGGGCTTGCCGGAGGAGTACGCGGCCTTGACCATGCCCGGACCGCCGGTGGCGAGGATGGTGGCGATGCCATCATGCTTCATCAGCGCGCCGGTCGCTTCGATGGACGGATGCTCGATCCACTGGATACAGTTCTCAGGAGCGCCCGCCTCAATGGCGGCGTCGCGCACGATCTTGGCGGCCGCGACGGAGCAGTTCTGGGCACCCGGGTGGAAGCCGAAGATAATCGGGCAGCGGGTCTTCAGTGCGATCAGGGACTTGAAGATGGCAGTGGAGGTCGGGTTGGTGACAGGGGTCACGCCGGCAACGACGCCGACCGGTTCGGCGATCTCGTCAATGCCCAGCACGTCGTCCTCACGGATGATGCCGACGGTCTTCTGTCCGGCCAGATAGTTGGTGACGTGCTCGCAGGCGAAGATGTTCTTGGTGGCCTTGTCCTCGACCAGACCACGATGGGTCTCCTCGACGGCCATCTTGGCGAGCACCAGGTGCTTGTTCAGAGCTGCGACGGAAGCCTTGGCCACGATGTGGTCGACCTGCTTCTGATCGAGCTTTTCGAATTCGTCAAGAGCCTTCAGACCCTTCTTGACCAGGGCGTCGACCTCAGCTTCGGCTGCGGCGAGCTTCTCTTCCGGAGTCGGCTTGACCGGCTCTTCCTTCTTCTTTGCGTCTGCCACTTGAAGTCCTCCTCGATTCTTTGGGGAATTGCAAAGGTTTTTCAGTTATCTCCGACCACCTGTGCGGCGGACGGCACGTTGCTGGTCATGTTGTGACCTGAGTCACAATATACTCGAGAACAATGGCGTTGCATATTCTTCGTCGTGTCGTGTGATTCATGTTCTCTTCTTATCTTTTTTTGTTCTTTTCATCGATTTTTTCAAACATTTTCCATGCCACAAACTCTTCTTTGACGTGTTTTGTTCACTCTGCGTCCACTTATCGAACATCGTTTTCACAGTTTTCTAAAGAACTTTTTTTAAAGTATTTTCTTTTTCTTGCAATCGACAGCACACTTCATAAAAATACTTTTGTAAAGGTATAATCGACAGAAGCAACATACACCCGTCAAGGAGCAGACATGAGAGCCGTTCCCACCATGGCCGTAAAGGAGCTCAACAAACGAGCTTTGACCAGATACCTGTACACGAATGGCCCAGCCACCAAACAGGTCCTGGAAAGGGAACTTGGCCTCAGCCTGCCGACCATCACCCAGAACCTGCGCGCGCTCGAGCAGGAGGGTCTCGTGGGAAAGGGCGAGCAACTGGAATCCACTGGCGGCAGAAAGGCGCAGACCTTCGTGTTCGAATCGCGATGCAAGGCGGCCATCGGCGTGGCCATGCGAGCCAACGGGCTGAACCTGTGCGCGATCGACTTGCACGGGCATGTCATCGCACGACACCACTCCGCGCTCCCCTACCGCAACACCGACGCGTACTACCAGAAAATAGGCGACGTCATCAACGACTTCGCAGCGAAAATCGAGCGCGGCGGCAGCGGCATCCTAGGAGTCGCGTTCGCCATCCAAGGCATCGTGTCGGCCGACGGAACGACCATCAGCTTCGGCAGCATCATGGGCAACACGGGCGTCAAACTGGGCACCATCGCACAGAACGTACGCTATCCGAGCATCATGATCCACGATTCCGACGCTTCGGCCATGACCGAACTATGGCTCGACCACGCGCTCAGCGACGCGGTCTGCGTGTACCTCGAGATGCGGCCCGGCGGCGCGGTGATCATCGACGGCCAGCTGTATCAGGGTCCCAACCTGCGCAACGGCGTCATCGAGCATATGACACTCGTCCCCGGCGGCAACAAATGCTATTGCGGCCAGTACGGCTGCATGGATACCTACTGCTCACCGGAAACCCTGCTGGAGGACGGCGAAAGCCTATCCGGATTCTTCAGCGTGCTCAGGCAGGGCGAGCACGGGCATCGGCAGCGCTTCGATCACTGGCTGGCCAACGTGGCGCAGGCCGTGAGCAACGTCCGCGCACTGCTCGCCGGAGACATCATCATCGGCGGAGAGGCGGCCCGTTACCTCGGTCCGGACGATATCGACCATCTCAAGGCGCTGGTCGAGGAGAAAAGCGCGTTCCATGACACGCACTTCGTTCTGCGCAAGAGCCTGTGCGTGGAGGACCAGAACATCATCGGCGCGGCATTGCGATTCGTGCAATCCTACGTGGCCGATATCTGCAACACGGAAATCTGACGCGGTCCGCGCGACATGCAAAAACAGGGGCGTGGCCCCCC
>NZ_JBNMKH010000109.1:0-4668 GCF_050874245.1 Bifidobacterium sp.
ATTACGAGCAGTGCGACCGGAATCGCGGAAAAGGCGACGATGACGCCCGCCTTACGCCAATCTCGGGGCTGCTTGTTGAATGGAATCTCGGCCTTCTCGGTCGGTTCCACTGCTGCTGCAGTCATGATATCCCCCTCTTTGGGTTGCTTCTCTGCCTAACGAAAAATTGCGATGGAAGAGGACTTCGGCTTGGTTCCGCCGAGAACGAGCCGAAGTCCTCAGTGATGGATGCGCGACTTCACGCCGTCACGCCTGGCGTTCCGGAATCACTTGGTGTCGACGCCTTCGGAATCAAGGGCGTCGTTCCACTTCTGGTTCCACTCCTTGACGAGGTCGTTGTAGGACTCGTCTTTATTGGCCGCGTGCTCGACGATGCTCTGGACACGGGAGTCGCCGCCGGTGTTGATGTTGAGTTCGGAATCGGAGTTGAGGTCGTTGAACAGATCCTCCTCGCCGTCAGGAGCCGGTTCGTCGGCGATGAGCTTGACGTTCTTGAAGTCGGAGTAGAGGTCCGGCAGCTTGTCGTCGTCGGCCGCGATCGAGACGCCGCCTTCGTTGTAGGCGTAGTTGGACTTCTCGGTCAGCCACTTGACGAAGATCATGGCCGCTTCCTGGTTGGTGGTGGAGGAGTTCTTGTTGATGCCGTACGCGTAGTCAGAAGCGGAGGTGGCGTACTGCTTGCCCTTGACGGAGATCGGGAACGGCATGTAGCCGACGTCCTTGGCGTTGTCGCCTGCGGACTGGATCTGGGAGACCGCCCAGGAGCCGAGCACCATGGTGGCGATGTCGCCGCTGTTCAGCTTGTTCTTGGAAGTTTCCCAATCGGTGGTGGAGTAATCGTCCTCGGTCAGGCCATCGGCCACGGCGTCATACAGGATCTTGTAGACGTTGTAGGCGTGGGTGCCGTCACCCGGATCCTTGAACGGGTTCTTGGTGTGGGTGAAGACGTTGTTCATGTAGTTGGGATCGCCGGTGGCCGTGCCGCCGATGTACGCGTCCCAGGCGCCCATGGTCCAACCAGCCGCGTAGTTGGTGTACAGCGGAGTGGCCTTGGTCTTCTCCTTGATGGCCTTCAGGTCGGAGATGAATTCCTTCGGGGTGGTCGGCAGCTTGTCGATGCCGGCCTCCTTGAAGATCCTCTTGTTGTAGACGATGCCGGAGGCGTTGCCGACCGAAGCCACGCCGTAGACCTTCTTCTGGTAGGACTGGTTGACAGCGTACTTGATCTCCTTGTTCATGTCTCCGAGGGAGCCGTAGGAGATGAAGTAGTTCTGCAGTTCGGCCCTGTCGACCGCCGGAATCATCATGATGTCGCCCCAGTCACCGCCCTGCAGACGGGTCATGGCGCTGTTGGCATAGTCGCTGTTGGCTTCGACGGTGACCTTGATGTTCGGATAGGTCTTGTTGAATTCGGCGATGTACTGCTTCCAGGTCGTTCCCGGATAGTCGTTCTTGAGCATATCGGTACGATGGCTGAACAGCTTCAGATTGGCCTTGATGTCCTTGCCGGTCTGACCAAGCTTGATGTCCTTGTACTGTATGTCGGTGACCTTGGAGGAGCCACTGCCGCTGCCACCGCAGGCCGCCATGCTCACCGCGCAGACAGCCGCGATGCCGGCTGCGACGATCTTCTTGAGATTCATCTTCCGATCCTTCCTTGCGAATCCTTGTCCATCACTTCCGGAGTCTCGGCACCGATGCTCCATTGGTGATGCCTTTTTCATCTCAGGCCTCTCTGCCTGCCTTTGATGAACTGGTAGTTATACCATAAATGAACCCCTTAAGTTTGTCAAGCGCTTAAGTTGCGCTCCGCGCCCTCGCCGCACAGCCGCAGTGCCGTCGCAACCCTATGGTCAACCCGCTTCAAATACAGAAAACACCAATCGTTTCAATACATCGAAGCGGTTTGATGTCCACCCCCCACACCCCGCGACCGTTCACGTTAAGAGGGTTAATGTAAATTTTTTTACCGGAGTGTCGTTAAGCGCTTAAGCATACGTATGCAAAATCCTGCAGCAGCGAAAAACGGCGGAATCGCAACGAAAACGGCGTGCCACGCCATGAATGGACGCGGCACGCCGTTCATGGAACAACGCGCGACGGCGATCGCCGGACGCTCAGCCCTTGCGGGAAGCCAGGAAATCGCGGTACCACATGAAGCTGTCCTTCGGGATGCGCTCCTGCGTGGCGTAGTCGACGTATGTGATGCCGAATCGCTTGGCATAGCCGAAATACCATTCGAAATTGTCAAGCAGCGACCACACGAAATAGCCGGTCAGCGGCACGCCTTCGTCGATGGCGCGCTTCGCCGCGGCGAAATGACGCTTGAGATAGTCGATGCGGTCCGGATCATGCACCGATTTCGTGCCGTCCTCGTTCACCGTCAGCTGGTCCTTGCAGGCCATGCCGTTCTCGGTGACCACCAGATCGACCTCCGGATAGTTGTCGTGCACGCGCACCAGCAGGTCATGCAGGCCGTCCGGATCGATGTTCCAGCCCATGTCGGTGTGCGGGCCCTCGGTGGGCAGCCAGTCCACGTCGGACGCTCCAGGGGCGGTGGACGCCTCGGTGCTTTGCGGGAACTGCGGACGGTCGGACATGGCCACCCGGTTGGTGGAATAGTAGTTGATGCCCAACACGTCGATCGGCTGGTGGATGAGCTCGAGGTCTCCGGACTGGATGAAGTCCCAGTCGCAGATGCCCTTGGTGATGGAGAACAGTTCGTCCGGGTAACGGCCGCGCAGCATCGGGTCGAGGAAAGCGCGGTTGGAGATCAGGTCGAGGCGATGGCAGGCGTCGGCGTCGCCACGGTTGAACTGCAGATTCAACGTGACCGAACACTTGGCCTTGTCCCCCACTTCGGCGCGGACGGCCTGCGTCATCAGACCATGCGCCAGATTCAGGTGGTGGACCGCCGGGAAGGCGCCGGGACCGAGGCCCAGGCCCGGCGCGTGCTCCTTGGCTCCGTAGCTCAGGTAGGACGAACACCACGGCTCGTTCAGCGTGGTCCAGGTGTCGACGCGGTCGCCGAGGCGCTTGGCCACGATACCCGCGTAGTCGGCGAGCGCATAGGCGGTTCTGCGGTTCAGCCAGCCGCCCTCGTCGCCGAGGTATTGCGGCAAATCCCAGTGGTACAGCGTCACGACCGGCTTGATGCCGGCCTCCAGCAGGGCGTCCACGACGCCTTCGTAGAAGTCGAGGCCTTTTTCGTTGGGCACGCCATCAGGCGTCGATATGATGCGGGGCACGGCGATCGAGAAGCGGTAGGCGTCCACGCCGAGGTCCTTGAGCAGCGCGAGGTCCTCGCGCCAACGATGGTAGGAATCGGTGGCCACATCGCCGGTGTCGCCGGCGATGGTGGCTCCCGGCGTATGGCTGAAGGTGTCCCAGATGGAGGGACAACGGCCATCCTCGGTCACCGCGCCTTCGATCTGATAGGCCGCTGTGGCCGTGCCGAATGTGAAATCTTGTGGAAAAGTTAGCGTCATTGCGTGTCCTTTACTGAAGCGGTTAAGATATTGATGAGGTTAACCGATGTCATAGATTGTTTGCAAACGACACGCCCCGTTCCGCGGAGCGGGAGACACCATCGATTCGTTCCAAGGAAGGGCCATGAACACCACCACCCAAGCATCGCGATTCATTCCAATCACCAATCCGGACCTTCGGTTCATGGGGCGCATCGACCGCACCCCCGCCGACCATCAGACCTGGGCGTTCCCCTACACGCAGGTATCGTTCCGTTGCACCGGCACCAGCATCGGCGTGCGCCTCGTCAACCATTGGGGGTACGGCGACGCGTATCTCGGCGTCATCATCGACGGCATGCAGGTCAAGGCGCGCGTGCCCATCGACGGCGCGCATGACGGCATCAGCATGGAAAACGGCTATCCAAGCCGCGTGGAACCGACCGGACAGCAGGACGACGGACCGCGCCATCCGGTCGACGTGGCAATCGCCGCCGATCTGCCGAACATCGAACATGAAGTGACGATCTTTAAACGGCAGGACGAGGGCAACAATCGTTTTGACGTGTATGGCATTCTGCTGGACGAGGGAGCGAAGCTCATGCCGACGGCGACGCCGCTGCCGGAGCGCCGCATCGAAGTGTACGGCGATTCCGTAACGTGCGGCGAGCGCTGCGAAGCGGCCTGCTACGTGGGACAGGCCGATCCGGAGGTGGATCTGAGCCCGTACAGCAACGCTTGGTATTCGTACGCCGCCATCACCGCACGCAATCTCGGCGCGCAGGCGCACTTGGTCTCGCAGGGCGGCACGACCCTGCTGGACGGCATCGGCTGGTTCCACGCGCCGGACTACATCGGCATGGAAAGCATCTGGGACAAATCCGTCTACAACACGCAGCTGGGCGGCACGTCCCCTTGGGATTTCGCGCAATACACGCCGCATGTCGTCGTGGTCGCGCTGGGTCAGAACGATGCGCATCCCCGCGATTTCATGGCGGACGACTATGACGGCGAGGAAGCCACGCATTGGCGGGCCCGGTACGTCGATTTCGTGCACGCGCTGCGCGGAAAATATCCGCATGCGCTGATCGTGCTCGCCACCACCGTGCTCATCCACGACCCGTCCTGGGATCGCGCGATCGACGAGGTGTGCCATACGGTCAACGACGAAGGCGACGACCGCGTACAGCACTTCCTGTAC
>NZ_JBNMKH010000110.1:0-4656 GCF_050874245.1 Bifidobacterium sp.
CCGCGAGCGCGACGACAAGGTGGTGATCATCTTCATCACAGCCGCACCGCAATACGCCATCAGCGGATATGAGGTGCGCGCGCTGTCGTACCTGCTCAAACCGTTGCCATGGTTCGCATTCTCCCAGGAATTGAAGAAATCAATCGACACGGTCCGCAGCAACGTCGACGATTCCATGCTCATCGACACCGGCAAGGGGCAGATGCGTCTGGACTTGGCGGACATCCTCTACCTCGAATCGATCCGCCACACCATCGTCATTCACACGCTTGACGGCAAGCTGTCCATCAACGGCACGTTGAAGGATATGGAGGCCAAGCTGGCCGACTACCACTTTTTCCGTTCGAATTCCTGCTATCTGGTCAATCTCAGGCATGTGACGGGTATGGCCGATCAGGATTGCATCATGTCGAACGGCGAGCGGCTGCGTGTGAGCCGCCCGCGTAAGAAGGCGTTCCTGACGGCGCTGACGGACTACATGGGGGGAGGAATGGGATGATCGGGGCGATTCCGGATTTCGCCACGCGTGTCATGGTGGTTTCGGTGCCGTCGATGACGCCGATCACCAACGCACTGCCCGATATTCCCCGTTCGTACACCGCCATCTGCGAATGGCTGGCATGCGTGGTGTATATGGCGGTGCTGTTCCGCCGCGCGCCGCTCCGCCGCTCCGTCACTGCGGGCGTGGTCGGCTTGGTGGCGTTGATCGTCGTGCAGTATTTCGACGGCGTCATGCCGATTTGGTTCTGGATTGTCGGCATGATGCTCGCCTTCGGCTGCATGTACCTGACGATTCTGTTCGGTGCCGGGACCGGCAAACGCGAGGGATTGTACATCACGGCACGCGCGTTCGTGCTGGCCGAATTGGTGGCGTCACTGCATTGGCAGATCGTCACGTTCATCGGCATGCGCGACAGGCATGTCGCCGATTATGATTGGCGCGCCGTTCTGCTGCTTGTCGTCACGTACGCGCTGTGCTTCGGCCTGGCCTGGCTGGCGGAACGCGGCAATTTCAGCCAGACCTCCCCCACGTTGCCGACGGCTTCCGCTGCGACGGCGACGGTGGCCATCACGGTCGTCACCTTCGCCATGAGCAATCTGAGTTTCATCTCCACGAACACGCCGTTCTCCGGAACGGTGGGCCAGGAGGTCTTCTACATCCGCACATTGGTGGATTTCTGCGGATTCGCGATTCTATTCGCACAGCAGGAGCAGATGCGCCGTCTTGAGGCGAGCACCGAGCTCGCGTCGATCAACGCGCAGCTGGAAAGCCAGCATCAGGAGTATCTGCAATCGAAGGAGAACATCGAATCGCTTGGCCGTCTCGCGCATGATCTGAAGCATCAGATCGCGGCATTGCGCGCCGAAGTCGACCCCGAGCATGCGGCGGCGGGCTTCGAACAGCTGGAGAAGTCAGTGCAGCGTTACAGCGCGCAGCAGCATACCGGCAATCCTGTGCTCGACGTCATCCTCACCACGAAGGAGCGCGCCTGCAACGACCACGGCATCACGTTCACCGCGGTCGCGGACGGATCGCTGCTAAGCGGCATGTCATCGATGGACATCGCGTCGCTGTTCGGCAACGCCCTCGACAACGCGATTGAGGCTACATCGAAACTGCCGAATCGGGAGCAGCGTCTTATCAAACTTGCTTTGTTCGAACAGAATCGTTTTATCGTGATTCGCGTCGAGAATTATTTCGATTCCCGGCTGAAGAAGGATGCTGACGGCAACCTGCGCACCACGAAGCGCGACGACCAGCATCGGCATGGCTTCGGCGTGAAATCGATTCGCCACATCGTGCAGCAGTACGGCGGCGAAGTGACGATCCGCACCGACGACCATTGGTTCGTGTTGACCGCGCTCATCCCCCGTCAAACCGGCCTGATGGCCATGTGACGGACGGGCGGTTGGACGCTGGCTATTTCTCCGGTTGCGCGGATTGCGGAATCGGCAGATGGAAGCCGGCGAGCGGCTTGGCCAGACGGGAGGCGGTGAAGGAGCTGACGGCCACCGCGAGGCCGATCGGCACGAACAGGTTGATTGGGGCGTCGGCCAGCTCCATCACCAGGCAGATTGCCATCAACGGCGCCTGCTGCGAGGCGGCGAGCAGCGCGCACGCGCCCAGCAGAGCGTACATGCCGATCGAATTCGTATGGAACATCTGCATCCACAGAACACCCAATACCGCGCCGCCGGAAGCGCCCAACGCGATGCCCGGCTGCAACACGCCACCGGAAGCGCCGGAACGGATCGTCAGCAACGTGACGACCGCCTTGGCCACGAAAGACAGCAGCAACACCGGAATGACGGCCAAATCGGCCTTCGACGAGAAACTCAGCTGCGCGGTGGCACGGCCGTTGCCCATCACCTGCGGCACGGCGATCGCCACAACGCCCGTCAGCAGGCCGGCAAGCGGCATCATCCACAGAATGCCGGTTCCGGACGGCTTGTTCTTCTCCGCCCACTGGGAACCGCGGCGGAATAGCGCGCCGGCCGCGCCGAGAACCAGACCGGCGACCAGCGCGAACAGCATGTAATCCGGCGTGAACAGGCCGTCCGCCTTGCCGATCAGATAGAACGTGTGCGTGCCTTTGACCAGACTTGCCACCCAGGAGGCGAGCGCGGAGCAGGCGAACGCGAGCGTGACCGTTTCCAGCGTCACGTCGGCGAGCAGAATCTCCACCGCGAAGAACGTGCCCGCAAGCGGCGCGTTGTAGACGCCCGCGAGGCCGGCCGCGGCGGTGATGGCCACCAGCATGCGCGTATCCTTCGCGTCGAGACGCACCCAACGGGCGAAACGCTGGCCGAACATCGCGCCGAGCTCGCGAGGAGCCACCTCGCGGCCGATCGACATGCCAGTGCCGACGATGAAGATCTGCAGCAGCACGTGCACGATGGTCTGCCAGACTGGCATCAGCGCGCCGCCCACGGCCTTTTTGACGGATGGCACTTTGGTGGTGCGGGTGCGCAGCAGCCACCAAATCACGGCAGCGATGGTGGCACCGAGCGTCACGGAAACCACGCGACGGATGGCGGGCACGTTGAACGGGCCGGATTCATGCGAATTTTCGATGTAGCCGAGTGCGAAACGTTCGACCTGATACAGCATGAGCGTCAGCAGGCCGGCGGCCGCTCCGATGGCGATGCCGACGACGGCGACCGCCGCGATCAGCGCCGGTATTCTGCCGATCTTCGGCTGCGTCTCCGCCTCTTCCTGCGATTGCGTCGCCTTCGTTGCTTCCTTCACGCTGCGTCCACCTCGTCTTCGGTTCGTCTTGTCGTTCGTTTCGTCGCATCACCATCGTTCCACCGATGGCGGATTTATACGCCGATGGCGCCAATCGGCATCACTTCGGCATCACTTCGACGTTGCTCGGTTTGTTTCAATCGCCCTGTTTCACGCCCTGTTTCACGGCTTGCATGATATAGCCGATGAAATCGTCGGCAGCCGGCCCTTCGAAATGGGACAGCGGTATCCGCGAATGGATGCCGCGGACCAGATCGACGGCCTGCGACACATCGAAATCCGCCGCGGCGGACAGATACAGGTAGATGGCCTTCTTCGGAAGGTGGAACAGCGAGGACAGCAGGCTGATGGAATATGCCACGCTCTGGCGCAACGCCTCATCCAAATCCTCATGAAGCCCCAGAGCCAGCAGCTTGCCGCCCGCATATGCGAACGGTCTGTCGTGAACGCCGAAAAGCCCATCGGCGACCTCGCCGGGAATGACGGTCAACGTGACCGTCGCGCGAAGCGGAGCCTCCAAAGCGGTCAACGCCACTTCCCCATCGCCCTGCGCGTAATGGGGGTCGCCGATGTAGAAGCCGGCGCCATCGATCTGCACCGGCAGGAACAGCGTGCTGCCTTCCGTCATGTCGTTCACATCGATATTCCCGCCGAACGCGTAGGGAGGGATGGAGCACTTCCGCTCGTCGGAGTCGGGCGTCACGCCCATGATTCCCAGGAACGGATGCAAAGGAAAGGCTGGATAGTCCGTTCCATCCAACGCTTGGTCGTGGAACTGCGTTCCGTCGGGAACGATCTGTCCGAAAGCCGTGCCATCCACGGAAATGACCTTGCACAGCGCGCCGTAATCGCCCTCAAGCTCGGAATCGACCATGACGCCGCGGCCGTGACGCGTGGAAATCACTCCGTAGGGGGCGCGACGCTCAAGTCTGTCGATGGACACCATCAGCACGTCTCCGGGCTTGGCTCCCTTGACTTCAATCGGTCCGGTGACGACGTGGGAGCCGTCATGCTCGCCGCGGGACTTGCAAGCGGGAATCGCGATGGCGTCCTCCAGAAGCTCGTCGCGGCCGATGCCCCGGGAGCCGAAATATCTGACGGGGTCAGAGCCCTGGTCAGGCATGAGCCCTTCATGGCTGATGGTGTCGATCGTTATCCGCTGGCCGGAGGAGATGGATGCGATCGGGCCATCCGCACGGGACGGAAGCACGCCCCAGAACGTGTTTCGCACGCTGGCGGGCACGTACTGGCCGCCCATGTCCCGTGCCTCTTCCGGAGTGAGCCTTTGCAGCACCGGTCCGAATGCCCTTGAATCCTTCATCGATCTCCGCCTTTTTGGTATGTCGTCTCTTTGGTACGACTTGGTATGACGCGGTTTTGGTATGTCCGATTTGCGTCGAAACCAA
>NZ_JBNMKH010000111.1:0-4629 GCF_050874245.1 Bifidobacterium sp.
ATTCCAACTTCTGGAATCCAGCCCACAAACGTTTTCATGGTCATGCGATGGCATGCGCCATGAAAGCTAGCTATCTGCCGCTATTTTCTTTGTGTCGGAGCGAGCGGCGGACGGACTGCAGCATCGTCAGCGCGCGATAGAAGCCCTTCTTGATTGGAACGTCGCGTCCCGGCGCGACTGGCGTGATGTCTTCGGTGAATTTGGTCTTGAATACGTTCAGGCCTTTTAGGGATGGCGCGAAATCGTTGCCGATGCCCATGAGGTCATATTCGGTGATGCCCTGTTTTCCAAGAATGCAGCACTCATTGTAGAGCAGCTTGTCCGTGACGTGAGAACGCATGGCATCGGTGTGCATGCTGGCGTAATAGCGTACGGCATGGGTGCCATTGATGGTGACGATGGACCAGGAGGTCACGCGTCCACCATCGCGCGCGGCGAATAGACGGCAATGTTTTGGCCCCAACGCCACAAGCATGTCGGTGTAGTCCTGTGCCGGGGCTGGTGTGAAGCCATCGCGTTTTCCGGTTTCAACCATGAGCTCGTAGTACTGCGAGAAATCCTTGGTCGCAAGCTCAGTCTCATCTGAGCAATCGGCGGTGCATTCACGTAGTGATTTGCGTACGTCTCGGCGGCCGCGCTTCTTCATACGGCTGATGATTTCGTCATCTCCACCGGTGACGTCGATGACTACGGTTTCGTTATAGGGGACGGTGGAAAGCACGGGAACGGTGCCTTCGTCATCCCATAGGTCGATACGAAGAAAAACGATGTTCTTATCTTTTCTTCTCACCTCATCGACCAACGCCTGCCGCACTTGATGCTCAAGCTCGGGAGACGGTTTCGCTACCCACGATGGTCCATGTACGGAACGAAGGTAATGGTATCCGTGCGTTTCAAAGTCGATAAGGGAAATGAAGGCGATTGCTTCACCATCCTGTTCGATGATGTATGCGCCCCATGGTCTGCGTCCGTCCACGGTTTTCTGGTATTCCGCCCAGATGCCGGTTTGCTCGATCGGCAGGGTGAGGCCGGCTTGTTCGGCCTGTCGTTCCAGGTCATTGAGATTGGCGGGGACGAGAGAAATCATGTTATATCGTTGCTTTCTTGTCTTATTGGATGATTGCCTATTGAAGATCGAACACGCGCTCCACTATACGGTCGTCACCCTCATAGGGGATGTGCTTGCCGTGGTCCTTGAACCAGCGTTCGTTGCCCTTGCCGATGATGAGGATGACGTGCGGACGCCGGGAATCCTTCCGGTCGGCTCCCACCGTGGATTCCACGGCTTCGGCGCGGTCAAGGATGATCCTCACGTCGAGCTTCGGATTGGTGACATGGCCGCGCATGTCCTCGCACACCTGTTCTACCGGTTCGTCGTCGGTGTCCTCGAATGTAAGCACGAGATGGTCGACGCGGTCCTGCGCGGCCTTGACGATCTCCTCGCGGCGGTCGTACGCTTTGTTGCCTGCGGAACCGGTGATGAGCGTGATCTCCGGATTCTTGCTGCCGTAACGCTGGTCCACATAGTCGAGCAGCGCGGTGACGGAAGCGTAGTTGTGCGCGTAATCGACGATGGCGATCGTGTCGGAACGGGTGTCCTTGAAATGCTCCATGCGACCGGCGATCCGCACCGGTTCCATGTCGTGCAGCGCCTTCCGCGCCTGCGACGAATCGAAATCGAAACCGGTGGCACGGGCGATGGCGACCGCTGCGGCGGCGTTCGCGTAGTTGAAATCGCCATCCAATGTCAGGCTCAGCTCCCCGATGGTCGCACCGTCGATGGCGATGGAGAAGCGGCTGTGTTCGGCGTCCGCCGGCTTCGCGACAACATCTGCCGGAGACGTGTCATCGAGCGCGAACGTGGTTACGTCGACTCCCGCGTGCCGCGCATCCTGCCGGATGAGGTCGACATGCGTACAGTCGGCGCCGAGTACAAGGGAACGGCAGTTCTTGACGATCTGACGTTTGCAGTGGAAGTAGTCCTCGAAAGTCGGATGCTCGATCGGGCTGATGTGGTCAGGACTGATATTGAGGAAGGCGGCCACATCGAAAGTGAGTCCGTATACGCGGTCCACCTTGTACGCCTGGGAGGAGACCTCCATGACGAGGTACTCCATGCCGTTATCCACAGCCTTGCGCATCATACGGAACGCATCCATGGATTCCGGAGTGGTCAGATCCGATTCGACATAGGTGTGGCCGTCAAGACAGTTGTCCACCGAGGAGAACAGCGCGCATTTCCCGCCGGAGCATCCGTTCAGCATGGCCTGGGTGAGATACGCGGTGGTGGTTTTGCCCTTGGTACCGGTGATGCCGATGACCTTCAGCCGGTCCTGCGGACGGTCGTAGAATTCAGCCGATAGCAAAGCCATGG
Organism: Bifidobacterium sp.; assembly: GCF_050874245.1. GTDB lineage: Bacteria > Actinomycetota > Actinomycetes > Actinomycetales > Bifidobacteriaceae > Bifidobacterium. Next base: position 2,375 of record NZ_JBNMKH010000111.1, read on the forward strand.
CCTTCCGCACGTCATCCACGATGAGGCCCGGAGCCTGGGTAGCGGCGGAGAAGTCGTCTTCCGCCACATAGGCCGCAAGACCATGCTCGTCCACATCTTTCAGATATTCCGCCTTGAAACGGCCTTTGCAGCACAGAAGGGCGCCTGGCTCCACCTTGCGGGTGTCATAGGTGATCGTGGAGAACGGCTTGTCGGCGTTGTCGATGTCGCTCGCGTCGATCGTCCAGACCTCGCCGCGGATGATTTCTCGGAGCAGTCCATGCCTGTCAAGCAGCCGTGCGGCCGATTCCAAAGTCAAAGCCATGTTTCGTGTTCTCCTCATGCATGAGACGTCGAGCGGATACCGAACAGATATTGTACCGGCAGCCATGTGCACGACGTGTGACGCCGGGAAGATACAATGAGGGTGTGACTGAACAACAGACGGAAACCATGGCAAGCCGCCGCGCGCGGTTCGAAAGGCTCGCCATGCCTGTTGTGGATTCGTTATACCGGCAGGCGATGAGATTGACCAACAATCCGGATGACGCGCAGGATCTGGTGCAGGACACGTTCGAGCGTGGATTCAAGGCGTTCGATTCCTTCAAGGAGGGGACGAATTTCGCGGCCTGGATGACCACCATCGAGCGCAACGCCTACTTCAACCAATACGCCAAAGCCAAGCGACGACCGCAACGCGCCAACGATTCCACCGGCGAATACGACGATTGGGACCTGTATTCGGCGTCCGAGCATTCCTCAGAACAGCTCAAATCCGCCGAAGAGGAGTACTTGGACGCGTACGCGCCCGAGGAGATCATGACCGCGCTGAACAAGCTTTCCCCGGAGCGTCGTCAGGTGTTCATCGATGCCGCCATCGACGGCAAGCCATACAGCCAGGTGGCCAAGGAACAAGGTGTGAAAATCGGTACGGTGATGAGCCGCCTCAACCGCGCCAGAACGCAGTTGAAGCGTGAGCTCGCCAATTACGCGAAGGAACGTGGCTATGCCACTGCCGGGAAGGATCGACCATGAGCGAACCAATGGAACGGCATATTTCCATCACTTCGACCAGAACCACCACAGCCGGTGGGAACGGCGTGGTGACACAGGTGACGCATACCAGCGTGCATGTCGTGGCTTCCGGAGATTGTTTCGATCCGGAAACCTGTTGCGACGAGCGGGAACGCGCGCTGATCGCGGCGTTGCGTGCCTATTTGCGGCCCAAGCATGCGCCGCAGAGCCTGATCGACAGGCTTGAAGCGACGTTGGACCATTGCTGCGACGAATGAACGAAGCGCTGATTGCGGCTTCGGATATAGGAGAACCCCGCAGAATCACAGCGATTCTGCGGGGTTCTCGATGCTCTGTAACGCTATTCGCGTTGGCAGGGATCAGGCGTTCGGGCGCTTGCCGTGATTGGCGGCCTTCTTACGACGATCCTTGCGCTTACGTCCGCGCATGCCCATGATTGGACTCCTTTACTTGCGATTAATAAGCCTACGGGATTATCGCACACAAGCGAGACGTTTGCCAAATCGGGTGTCCGCTGTGTGACTCCGGCTTATTCCAACGGGTGATTATATCAGTCAAGCGCGCCGATGAACAGCGAAGTGCTCGAAGTCTCCTTCGGCTTGATGACGATGAGGTCCTTGCCGGTATTGAACGCGTTCGCGTACGCCGTCTGCGGTTCGACCGCCACGCCCGCCGGATGCTTGAACGCCGGGAAGCCGGTTCCGGTGCACACCTGGAACGAGGTGACGGTCTCGTCGCCACCCACGCGCACCTTCTTGCCATCCGCCCGCGTGAACACCGCGGTGACGGTGCCGTCCGAGTCATGCTCCAGATCGGTCCAGGCGTCATCGAACGGCTGCTCGGTAAGCAGCGTGTCCTTGCGCAGGTCGTACTTGGTGCCATCCACCGGTTCGGTACCGGTCGGAATGAGGTTCTCGTTGACGGTGACGTGCGTGCGGCCGGGCAGCGTCAGGCTGCACTTGGCATTGTGGCCGTCGATCTCATCGCCATAGCCGTTCAGACCGTTGGCGAGCCAAGGATGGATGGCCAACGCCCACGGTGCGTCCACATCGCCGTTGTTGAAGGCACTGACGGTCAGGTGCAGGCCATCGTCGGCGAGGCTGTAGGTGGCGGTCACCACGATGTCGAACGGGTATCCGGCCATGTTGGGGGAGCGCCAGGTCAGCGTCACGGCATCCTCGGCGAGCGAGACGAGCTTCCAGTAGGAGCGGTAGCCGTAACCGTGAATGGCGTTGTTGCGC
>NZ_JBNMKH010000112.1:0-4563 GCF_050874245.1 Bifidobacterium sp.
GCTCATCGGCTTCCCGAAGGACACCACGTTCCCGAACTTCAGCCATGGCACCGCCGGTACCGCGTGGATGTTCGCGCTGCTTTACGAAGTCGCGCCAAAGCCCCGCTATCTGGAGCTTGCCAAGAAGGGCGTCGAATACCTGAAATCCATCGCTGTTGGAGACGAGACGGGAATGTTGGTGCCTTATCAGGATCATCCGGTCACCGGCCCCACCTTCGATAAGTTCTATCTGAGCTCATGCCACGGCCCCGTAGGCACTGTGCTGCCGTTCCGGAAACTGTATGAGATCACCGGCGATGAGAGCTACCGGGACTGGTGCGTCTGGCTTTCGCGCGGCATCATTCGTGCCGGCGCACCTGAACATTATTCATGGGGATACTGGAATGCGAATTGCCAGTGCTGCGGCACCCCGGGCATTTTGGAGCATTTCGTGGATATGTTCGAGTTCACCGGAGAAGCCGAATTCCTCGAGTACGCGCGGCGTACCGCGGACGTGCTCATCGGCGATTCGACAGTGGCCGACGACAAGCCCGGCCAACGCACGTGGTACGGCGCATGGACACGCACCATACCCGATCGAGTGGTCAGCTATCTGGGCCTGTACAGCGGTGCCGCGGGTTGCGCGTCGTCGCTGCTGCGTCTGTATGCGAACCGTACGGGCAAGCATCTGACTCCGTTGTTCGAATACGCGTTCTTCCGTTCGGAGTGACACGTACGTTCCGGAAATATCGGCGACTCGGATGGGAACACCTTACGTGAATCCGGGCCGCCACCTTATAGGCATGACTCATCTATGCCAATGACTTCGAAAGGGAAATCAATGAAATCCGCTGAAAACACAGACAGCGCTCCACAGCGGAACGATGGCAAGGAATTCGCGCAGACCTATCTGGGTCGTTTCGGCGCGGTGCTTCCTCTTCTCGTCATGATCGGCAGCATGATCGTGATGGTGGCTTTGGGATACCGTTCCAGCAGGAATTTCTGGGCCGCTGGTTTCTTCTGTCTGATCGCCGGTTTCCTCGTCTACAAGGATAAGGAAGACTTCACCAGAACCGTGACGTCAGGTCTGCGCGACCATGTGCTTGCATTCATGACGGCGTGCTTCCTTCTGGCCGGTGTGATGTCCCAGATTCTCGCCAAATCGCATCTCGTGGACGCACTGCTGTATATCCTTTCGCGCGCGCAGGTCCCACTCGGACTAATTCCTCTCATTTGTTTTCTGATTTCGACGATTCTGTCCACGTCGACGGGCAGCGCGGCGACAGCCGTCAATGCGACCGGACCGATTCTGCTGCCGCTCGCGGTCGGCATGGGCTGTGACGTGAATCTGATTTGCGGCGCCATCCTGGCGGGCTCCTGTTTCGGCGACAATCTCGCTCCGATTTCCGATACGACAATCGCCTCTTCGCTGACACAGGAAGTCGACACCATGAAGGTCGTCCGTTCCCGACTGAAGTACTCGTTGATCGCCGGTGCCTGCGCCTCGATCGGCTATGTCATCGTCGGCGTGATTTCCAGTTCCGGAAAAACCGTGAAGGCTCCGGACATCGACAGCGGGTATCTACCCAATCTCGTCTTTCTGATCGTTCCGATTCTCGCTATCATTCTGATGCTGCGCAAGCAGGGTGTGATCACGGCGTTTCTTGTCAGCGAATTGGTCGGTTTCGTGATGCTGTTCGCTTTCGGATACCTGGATTGGACGAAGCTGGTTGATGCGGATGAAGGTCTTATCCCCTCGGCCTTCAATGGAATGACCGGATCCATCATCTTCCTGTTCTTCATCTTCATCATGGTCAGCATCATCAGCCGCGCCGGTGTGCTTGACATGGTTCTGAATCTCATGAAGCGCCATGCCAGTACTGGCAGAACCGCCGAGGCCGCGGCCGGTGCGATGGTCAGCATCATCTCCATTGCCATCAGCAGCGGAACGTCCGCCATCACGTTCTGCGGACCGATCATCCGCAAGCTGCTTCGCCCGTTCCGGATTGCCCGAACCCGATGCGCGAACATCCTCGATGGTCTTGGATGCGGTGTGGGATATCTGGTGCCCACCAATCCGGGATGCCTGAATCTGGCGGCTGTCGCCGTCGCCTCCGGAGTGGTCGGCAAGGGTTTCAATCCAATCACGTTCGTCGGATACAATTTCCAATCCATCGCGCTTGTCGTCGTCTTCTGGGGCGCGATTCTGACCGGTTGGGGAAGGAAATACGAAACCGAGGAGGAACTTCTCGCTGACGGCGCTTCCATCGACTAGCATCGTCAAGCCAACGAAAAGACGGGCGGGGATTTAGCGATCTGCCTCTTGCATCGCGAAATCCCCGCCCGTCTTTTGCCGAATCATTTCAGTCGAGCTTATGCGCCGGATACGGATCATCCAACGTTCTCGCCGCGTGGAACCTTCCTCCAGCCGCAAGTCCGAATTGCAACAGCACCCAGCCGATTCCCGCCGCACCGTCATACATGCCGATATTGGCCGTCACCTGATCCTGCGCGACATAGGCGAAAGCCTGATTCCATTTCGTGGCGATTTCACCCTTCTCCGTCCGGAAACGCTGTCCACGACCGAGTAGTACGCGAGCGCTGCGTTCGGCCCAATCGTAATATCGTTGTTTTCCGGATGATGCCCACTTGCCTAGGAATGCGTTGACCATTCCCGCGGTTCCGCAGCACAGGCACAGAATGTCCCAATATCCGTTGGAGTGGATTTCGGGAGCGCCGGTTTCGATGATGCCGTTCAGTAGTTTCTCTTCCCAGATTTTGGCTTCTTCGTCGCCGGTCACTTTGTAAAGCTCATGGTAGAAGCGGGCGCTGCCGGCGGGGCCATGGCAGAAGCCCAGATAATAGGTGTCTGGACGATTGGGAAGGCCGTGGGGCAGCAGTGCCGCGGTTTTGGAATCGTTTTCCAATGCGACTGCTTTCACGAAATCGTGGATTCCGTCCACGGCGTCCAGAAAGGCCTTGTCGTCGCTTTCCTCGTATAGGCGTAGCAGGAGGAATCCGATGCCGCAGGTTCCCATTGGGAAGTTGGGGTCGATGTAGTCGTCTCCGGCTCCGAAATATTTGGGGTCCACGCCAAGGTAGTATCTTCCTCCTTGTGCGTAGGGTTGCCCTTTGTCGAGATAGGATCTGCCGGCGCGGATGGCGAATTCGCTCCATTCCGGGTGGTTGTAGTCTTTGCCTAATTTCAGTAGAAGAAGGATCACGCTGGCATCGCCGACGATACCTGGATAGGTGCTCCAGTGATATCCCTTACCGTTGTCTGAAGGGATCGCGTCTTTGATGGCTGATTCGGCGATTTCGCAAATCACGCGACGATACTCGTCATTCCCTGTCAGCGAATAGAGTTCATCCAGGAGAATGGCCACTCCGCCATAGCCTGTCGTGAATGCGTACTTGTTGAAGCATTTGGCGAGGTCACGTTGGTTATCCCATCTCCAGATGATGTATCTGGCCGCTTCCTTGGCGTCATCCAGATAGGATTCCTCCTGTGTCGCCTGATATAACTGCACGTAGAAATGGGCGATGCCGGTGCTGCCGGCGTACATGCAGATTTCATCGTAATAATCCGTCAGATATGTTTTGGCATCGTCCAGGGACCAGACTAGGCCGTTCGGTGTTCTGATCTTCTTCGTATTGATATAGACGGCGGCTTTTCGTGCTTCCTCGATGTAATCGTCCGCGGTTGGTTTTTGGAAAACGTCGCGGAATACGGATTCGCTCGTTGTTGTCATCGAAAGCTCCTTTTTTTCTGCCTCAAGCATGCTTTGTTCTGAATGTTGGAATCCACTGATTCCGGTTCTTTTCAGAATATACGTGAGGGACATTCTGATACGATGGGCGCGCCGGCGGGAATTCACGGAAGGAACTTCGATGATGGACGTCATGTTCCGTGCAAGGCCGAAAGGGATATTGAATAATGCATCGAAGCCACAGTGAGCCAAAGTCATTCGTTCCGTCAAAACTATGGCCGGTTTGCCGAAATCGACCTTGCATCCCAGAAGAAGACCGATGGCATGCATATCCCCTTACCCATACCTACACTTGCATGGTGGACCGGCGGATGGTCGCCGGAGAATCGCAAAGAAGGGAAACCCATGCATATCACAGGACTCGATGAGGAGCGTCACGATCAGCGTTGGGAGGGCCAGCGTGCCCTGGTGACCGGATCCGGACAAGGCATCGGCCGCGCAGTCGCCCAACTGCTCGCATCCAAAGGCGTGAGGGTCGCGGTCAACGACATCGTGCCCGAACGCGCGGAAACCACCGTCGAGCTCATCACCCAGGCGGGCGGCGAGGCGTTCACGGCCCCCGGCGACATCGCCGACCCCGACACCGTCGAACACGTCTTCCAACAGCTCGACGAACACTACGACGGCATCGACATCCTCGTCAACGACGCGGGCATCATCATCAAGGACACGCTCGACGACACGGACCTGGAACGCTGGAACCGGATCCTCGCGGTCAACCTGACCGCCGACTTCCTGACCATCAAACAGGCCGTCAGACGCATGAGGACGCAGCACTACGGCCGCATCGTCAACGTGTCGTCCATCGCGGCGA
>NZ_JBNMKH010000113.1:0-4494 GCF_050874245.1 Bifidobacterium sp.
CGCGCGGCATGATGGCCTGTCCCCTGGTATGCCCGACTGCCACGCGCAGCACACCCGACTCGTCGTGCGCGATATCGCCGAATTCCTGCATCATCATCGTGTGCTCGCGCTGGAATCCGTTGGCGTACCGCAGGAACGTCCTTCCCGCATAGGTCAGCTCCAGCGGCACATGGCGGACGAACAGCTCGCATCCCACCTCCCGTTCGAGGTTCGCGATATGCGCGCTGAGCGTCTGCTGCGTGATGCCGAGGCGCTTCGCCGCCTTGGTGAAGCTTCGTTCCTTGGCGACCATGATGAAGTAATCCATGCTCAGGAAATTCATGCACAGTATTTTACCTGTGACGCGAACCAAAGAACAACGTGATAATCCTGTTAATCTGACCGTGTCCGTCGCTGGAAGAAATTCCGAAGCACAATCTCGGAATACGGCGGAATCGTTGCGCCAATCGATCATATGGACGGATCGACACGTCCACAAGGAAAGAGGAATCATGCCGGAAATCGTCACCCTGCTGCTGTTCTGCGCCGCACTCATCGCATGCATAGCGTGCGGCGTATCCATCATCCCGGCGCTGTTGGCCGGTGTGGTGATCTTCCTCACGCACGGAAGACTGACCGGACATGCGTTCAAGCCGATGATCGCCAAAGGATTGGCCACCATGCGCGCCGCGAGCATCATAGTGGTGACCTTCGTGCTGATCGGCATGCTCACCGCCTTATGGCGAGCGGCAGGCACCGTGCCGTTCATCGTGGCGAACGCGACCGGTCTGGTGCGGCCGCACGTGGTGGTCCTGCTCACGTTCCTGCTCAACTGTCTGATGTCTCTGCTGACCGGCTCGTCGTTCGCGTCGGCGGCCACCATGGGCGTCATCACCATGACCCTCGGCACGTCCATGAACATTCCACCGATGCTGCTGGGAGGCGCCATCCTTTCCGGAATCTACTTCGGCGACCGGTGCTCGCCCGTCTCCACCAGCGCGCAACTGGTCAAGACGCTCACCCATACGAACATCTTCGACAATATCCGTCTGATGCTCCGGACGGCGGCCGTGCCGTTCGCACTGACCTGCGCGATATACGCGGCGATGGCGTTGTGCACCCACCCATCCGCCGGGTCGGTGGACATCGCCGCTCTGTTCTCCAAAGCGTTCGATCTGCGGTGGGTGACGGTCATTCCGGCCGTGGTGCTTGTCGTCCTTGCGACCGCAAGGGTCGACGTGCGTATCACGATGGGCGCCAGCGCACTGTCCGCGCTGCCTATCTGCCTGTTCGTGCAGCACATGGGCTGGCCGGAGATCGGGCGCGCGCTGCTGTTCGGCTTCCATTGCGCCGACGCGCGGGTCGCGCCGCTTGTCGATGGCGGCGGTATCGGCTCGATGGTCAAAGTGATGCTGATCGTCTGCATCTCATCCTCGTATTCCGGCATTTTCCAGGAAACCGGCCTGTTGCGCGGAGCGCATCGGATCGTCTCTTCGATGGCGAATCGCATCAGCGTTTTCGGCGCCACGTTGGCCGCATCCGTCGTGACCGGCGCCATCGCCTGCAACCAGACGTTGTCCATCATGCTGACGGACCAGTTATGCGACCATCTGGAATCCGATGGACAGCGCAAGGCGATCAACCTGGAGGACACCGCCGTGGTGGTGGCGCCGCTTGTGCCATGGTCGATCGCAAGCGGAGTGCCGCTGGCCTCGGTCGGCGCGCCCACGTCCAGCATACTGATGGCCACGTTCCTCTATCTGCTGCCGTTGGCACGGCTGATCGACGCCGCGGCCGCCAGACGCAGGTAGTCGCGCCGGAGCATCCATGTCCGCACGGCGGACGGATGACGAATTGCGTCAGGATCTACTGAGCTTTGGCCGCCTGGCTGTTTACCCAGTTGTCGGCCATATCGATGGCCTCGTCGAGCGTGACTTTGGCCGCCTTGTAGTATTTGGAATCCTTGATGTCGCTGTTTTCGATGAGCTTCCGTCCGGAATCCATCGCCTTGGACAGCGCGGCCATCAGCTTGCGTCCCGTCAGCGTCAGCGTGTCGTCCTTGCTGAGTCGATCCATCAACCTGTTCGCCTTGTCGATCGACTTCTGCAATTCCTTTTTCGATTCCGCCAGCTGTCCAGCGCCGTAGGAATCTTTCCGCCGCCCGTCGGATGACTGTTCGGATGACGTATCGTCCGTCGATTTGCTCGAATCATCATCGTCGGCGTCCTGCGACGAATCCGTGGTCTTCTTCTCACGGATGTTCTTCAGGCTCGTATTGAGGGAATCCGTGGCGCCATCCAATGTCTTCGCCACGAGATTGAGCTGCGTGATGGTGGCGTTCGCCTTGCAGCCCTCCACATCGACCGTGTTCTCGGCGCTGGTGGCCGCGTCCGCGAACGCGTCGAGGATGTCATCCACCCCGAACACGTCACGGGCCAGCTTCTGCAATTCGCCGCTGTTATCCGACGTGTCGAGCACGGACTTGCGCGCCGTGCTGAAATCCGCAAGCGATTGGCGGCAAGCGGCCAATGCCTCCTGCTGTCTGCCATGGTAGACGTATACGCTGATACCGCACGCCACAACACACGCCACAACCACGGCGAGGACAATCGGCCAAGCCCTTCTGCGGGGCACGGAAGGTTGTTCAACGTTTTGATAATCCATATGCGCCACACCCCTACGAATCAGCGTCAATCGACGCTCTCGTCATTTCCCCGCCCATTCTACGACCTTGAGGATGGGAATATCCTGAATGGACATCCGGCACAGACCAACGAATCAGGATCGGGTCGGCATATCGATTCACCACAGGCATGTCCGGACGACCCCATGTCCACCACTTCAAGCAGGCCACGCTCCCGCGCGCGGTCGATGGCCATGTCCACAAAATCGACCGGAAGACGCCGTTTGTCGGCGATCTGCCGTGCCGTCAATCCGGCGGAGACATCTTCGGCGACGCATGCGACGATATCGTCCGGATGACGATCACGATGACGGTCTTCATACAAAACGGACGAATCCGGCGAACGACGCGCACGACGCCATCCGCGTGCAGGCATGCCATGCCACGCCATGCCTGATCACCACACCAATCGCAGCAATTGGAAGGCGACGACGGCAATCACATACGCCACAGCCAAGCTCAGCAGCACAGAACGCGCCGCGACTCTCGTACCGAACTGCCGTCTCATCTCCGCAACTGTCGCCAGGCATGGCGTGTAGGCGAGCGTGAACAGGAGGAATGCGATTGCGGCAGCCCTGCCATGGCCGTGCGACGACCCCTCGAATGAGACGCGCAGCTTCTGCCCCAATGTCCCCTCGCCGCCGCGGTTTCCGGCGCTATCGTCAGACTCGTCCGCGTGATACGACTGGGACATCGATCCGACCACGACCTCCTTGGCCACGAATCCGGTGATCAGCGCGGCCGAAGCGTGCCAATCGTCGAATCCGGCCGGAGCGAACACAGGGGCGACCGTGTCCGCGAGCACGCCATATGCGGAATCATGCACATCGTCGACATGCGCGAAACCACCCGCATCGGCCTTCATGGGAATGCCCTGCAACAGCCACAGCACCATGATCATGGTGATGATGATCACGCTGGCTCCCCGGATGAACCCCCATAGGCGCAGCAGCACCGAACGTGCCAGCTGCACAGCGCGCGGGCACTGGTATGCGGGAAGCGCCAGCATCAACGGTTCCGGCTCAAGCCCCCGGAACATGGTGTGGCGCAACAGCACGCCGACCAGCAGGATGACCGTCACCGAAGCCACATACATGAGGAACACCACCAGTCCGGCGTATTTCGGGAAGAACGCGTGGGCGAGAACCAGAAACACCGACAGGCGCGCGGAGCAGGCCGCGAACGGAACCAGCATTCCCGTCAGGACCCGCTGCCGGGAATCGGGCAATGTGCGCGTGGCCGCCAATGCCGGCAGGTTGCAGCCGAATCCGACGATGATCGGCAGAAACGCGCGCCCATCCAGTCCCAAGGCACGCATGGCGCGGTCCATCACAAACGCGGCACGCGCCATATAGCCGGAATCCTCCAGCATCGACAGCAGCAGGAACATGATGCCCATCGTCGGAATGAACGTCAGCACCGTGATCACGCCGTCAAGCAGACCATCCACCGTCAGCGAGCGCAGCCATCCCCCGTCAACGGTCGGGCCGAACAGGCCGAGCAGCCGGTCGATGCCGGTCGTGCACCAGCCTCGGAACGTCACGTCGATCCAGTCCTGCATGGGGCTGGCGAGCGCGGTCGTGGCCTGGAACACCGTGAAAATGACCGCGAGAAACACGATGATGCCGAATATGGGATGCAGAAGCACCCGATCGATGCGGTCGGATACCGTGACGCGTTCGTTCGCATGCACGTCAAGTCCACGTAATATGCCGGCCGTCCAATTCAGCCGGGCGTCGGCGCGCAAGTCCGTGCTCGACACGTCGGATAACAGCGGCGAATTGCAGAAGCTGGCCCGTGACGTGTTCGGGGTGGATGACATCCTCGACGCG
>NZ_JBNMKH010000114.1:0-4248 GCF_050874245.1 Bifidobacterium sp.
CGTGAATGGCGTTGTTGCGCTCATGCTCGTCGATGGGCAGCGTATAGGTCTTGCCCTCGAATGTGTATTCGCCGGCTTCGATACGGTTCGGGAACGGAACAAGGATCTGGCCATGGCAGCAGGACACGACGTCATCCGGACCGAGGGAGACGATCAGGTCTTCGCCACGATACGTCAGTTTGCGCAAGGTGGCGCCAAGCTCGGTGATGATAGCTCGGTAATCGCCGTGCGAGATGGAAAATTGCTGTCCGGTGCGTGGAGGCAAGGTTGTGCAGGTCATGAATCACTCCATAGTGTCGTTGATGATATGTCGATACCATGTTACCGCTAACGCTCGGGACTTGGGTATCCGCCGCACACGATTCGCTTTTGTTCGGGTCTTCCGATTTCCGTCGTTTTGGCGGACGGCATGTCCTAGTATTGATGGTTGTCATTTCGATTGGCATATGGTGAAAGGCGGCTGGTATGGGCAAGCGCATCGTTTTGGCGGATCCTCGTGGATTCTGCGCGGGTGTGGACAGGGCGATCCTCACGGTGCGGACGATTCTCAAATCCGCGGATACGCCGCGTGCGGACGGACTGCCGCCGGTGTATGTGCGCCGTCAGATCGTGCACAACAGGCATGTCGTCGAGGATCTGGCCGCGCAGGGCGCGGTGTTCGTGCAGGAGCTGTCGGAGGTTCCCGATGCCGCGGCGTCAGCCGGCATTCCCATCGTGTTCTCCGCGCATGGGGTTTCTCCTGCGGTGAAGGCCGAGGCCGCGTCGCGCGGCATGCATGTGGTCGATGCCACATGCCCGTTGGTGAGTAAGGTGCATCGCGAGGTGCTGCGCTTCGTCAAGGAAGGCTACGAGATCATTTACATCGGGCATAAGGGGCATGACGAAGCCGTCGGCGTGGTGGGGGAGTCGCCGGAGCATGTGCATCTGATCGAACATGCCGACGATGTCGATTCGTTGGATTTCCAGCCGGAAACCAAATTGGTGCTGCTTACGCAGACCACGCTGAGCGTCGATGAGACCGCCGATACGATCGCCGCGTTGAAGGCGCGTTTCCCGTGGCTGCGGATGCCGCCGAATTCCGACATCTGCTACGCCACGTCGAATCGTCAGTCGGCTGTCAAGCTCGTCGCCGAGCAATCCGATTGCGTGGTCATCGTCGGATCAGCGAATTCGTCGAATTCCGTACGGTTGGTGGAAGTCGCCCAGGAGGGGCTCAAGACACGGTTCCCGGCGGGAACCGCTGTCGGGGCCGCCGGTCTCGCCCATCGTGTGGATGACGCCTCGGAACTTGATCCCGCATGGTTCGAGGGTGTCGAATCCGTGGGCATCTCCTCAGGTGCCTCCGTGCCGGACGAGCTGGTCTCCGGCGTCATTTCCGCGCTCAATGCAATGGGCTACCGCGATGTGAGCACCATCGAAACCATCAAGGAGAACATGCATTTCGTGCTGCCGGCTGAACTGCGCAAATGACCGGTATATGACGAAACGGCTGAACGGACGCGCATCCGCATCCGTCCAGCCGTTCCCGAAAACGGCAGATCGTTCTGACTATCACATTCCGTCACCAAGTGCCGATAGGTGCGGCGGTCGCGTCAAGCACCTTCAGCAAATCATTGGGGTCGATGCCGATCGAAAAGCCGCGCTTGCCTCCTGACAGCAGAATCTCGTCATACTGCAATGCGCTTTCATCGAGGACCGTCTTGTGATGCGTGCGTTGTCCAAGCGGTGAGATGCCGCCGACGACATAGCCTGATTCGCGCATGGCGACCTTCGGGTCGGCCATCGTCGCCTTCTTCGCGCCGACAGCCGCCGCCAGCGCCTTCAGATCCATATGACCGCTGACCGGCACCACGCCGACCACGCGTTCGGAGCCGGTGTCCGCCATCAGCGTCTTGAACACCTGATGCTCGTCGAAACCGAGCTTGGTGGCGGCCTCCACTCCGTAACCGTCATCCATGTGGTCGTTCGAATGCGCGTACTCGTAGGTTTTGAATGGAATGCCGGCCTTTTCCAACTGCACTGTCGCCGGTGTGGATCCGGCGCCCTTCTCGTGTTTTTTCTTTGCCATGCCGCCCATGATAGGCCTGCGCATGACCGTTTCCGGTGGTTTTGGCCATACGGGAGACAAAAGTGATGGAGAATGGCATGAAAAAAGGCTTTCCACACGAGTTGGAAAGCCTTTTATCAGTTGAGGTTCAGAGTCGAACCGCGCGGTTTATTCCGCGATGGCTCACTCGGAGATCTCGGCGAAGTACAGCAGGGTGCGCACCATGTTGCAGGTGAAGCCGTACTCGTTGTCGTACCAGGAGACGGTGCGAGCCATGGTCACGCCGTCAACGGTGTTGACATCGGTCTGGGTCGGATCGAACACGCCACCGTGGGTGTCGCCGATGATGTCGGAGGACACGATGCCGTCCTCGTTGTAGCCATAGAAGTCGGTGGAGGAGAACGCTTCCTTGAAGGCGGCGTTGATCTCATCGGCGGTGACTTCCTTGTTCAGGACGGTGGTCAGCTCGGTGACGGATCCATCCGGAACCTGGATACGCTGGGCATGGCCCTGCAGCTTGCCGTTCACGGACGGAACGACCTTGCCGATGGCCTTGGCGGCGCCGGTGGAATGAGGAATGGTGTTGATGGCGGCGGCGCGGTTGTTGCGAGCCTTCGGGAAGCGCGGGCCGTCGAGGATCATCTGGGTGCCGGTGTAGGCGTGGATGGTGGTCATGAAGCCAGCCTTGATGCCCCACTTCTCATCCAGCAGCTTGACCATGGCGGCCATGGAGTTGGTGGTGCAGGAGCCGGCGGACACGATCACGTCGGACGGCTTCAGGATCTCGTGGTTCACACCGAACACGACGGTCGGGGTGGTCTCGTCCTTGGCCGGGGCGGAGATCAGGACCTTCTTGGCGCCGGCGTTGATGTGGGCCTGGGACTTCTCGGCGGAGGTGTAGAAGCCGGTGCACTCGAGCACGAACTCGACACCGTCGTTCTTGACCCACGGGATGTTGTTGGCGTCCTTCTCGGCGTAGACCTTGTATTCCTTGCCGTCGACCACGATGGAGTCATCGGTGGAGGTGACCTCGACCGGGGTGCCATCGTCATGACGGAAGGTGCCATGGGTGCTGTCGTACTTCAGCAGGTAGGCCAGCATGGACGGGGTGGTCAGATCGTTGATTGCAGCGACCTCGATGTCACCAGCCTGGCCGCCACGGGCCTGAAGCTCGAAGATGCGGCGGAAAGCCAGACGACCGATACGACCAAAGCCGTTAATACCAATCTTAACTGTCATGTAATTCTCCCTTTAGGGTAGGCCACGCGTGTGCCAAGGCACACAGAAGCCATTGTTTACCAACATGGTCCACTGTAGTGCGTCACCTGTACTTAGGGCAACGTTTCCGACGCGTGTCCCGGAAAAAGGAACGCGATTTTCAGTGAGCGCTCACATTTTTGCTTTCTTGCTTGATTGCCGGTCGGCCGATTGGGCCAGCGCGGAGGAGACGGCCGTGTCGATCGCCCCCAGATCACCGGTGAAACCGTGCGACCATGACACGCGCGGCAGAGGAGCCTCGATCGGGAATGTGACGACAAGCGTGCCATGTTTCACTTCGATGCGTGATGGCTTGCCTTCAAGGAATTCGTTGCTCAGGCCATTGACGCGCACGCTGGACATCGAGGCGTGGTCGAGCTCGTATTTCAGCCCCGTCTCGCTTACTCCGGTCGAAATATCGCTGTGGGAGAACACGGACACCATGCGTCCCGGTGCGACGTCATTCGCCGGGAAGTCGAGCGCGCCGTCGCAAACGGCGGTGACGATCATGCCGTCACCGTGCAGATAGCCGATTGCGCCATGATCGGCCAATAGCGCCACAAGCTGGATATTGGCGATTGTGTGGTCAATCCGTCCGCCCAACGCACCATATATATGGAACGTGCGCGCGCCATGCCGCCATCCGATCTTCATCGCGGACAGCAGATCGGGATCATCCTTCTCCGTCGGCAACGCGATGGTACGGTCGTCATGCGTCGGACGCGTGCCGGCGATCGAATCGAAATCGCCCACCAGAAAATCGACGTCGATGCCGAAGGCCTGGGCGTGGTCGTAACCGCCATCCGCGGCGATGACGAAGGCTCCGGACGGAACGGCGGGGGCCTCGTCGTAATAATCGCCTGCGCCGAAAATCACACATGTCTTGGAATTCGTGCTCATGCGAAGATAGTGTACGTGCTCGTCCATACGCTTTTCCGGCATAG
>NZ_JBNMKH010000115.1:0-4158 GCF_050874245.1 Bifidobacterium sp.
CCAGCCAGTTTCGCCACTTCGAACATCGAAGGACGCTTATTGCCCGCATTGCGTTTGCCTGCCATGCCCCATCGCCTTTCGCACACAATTGTTGGTACGTTCGCCTATTGTACACGCAACTTTAGTTAGCGCTAACGGTCTTCTTGTTCCTAGGTTTTGAAGACCCGTATGACCGCGGATTACCGTTCGTTCCGTCAGCTGTTGCGCACATCGGCCAGGTCGCGTAGCCGCTTTGCGAAATTGGGCCAGTCGGTGCGCATGGCGGTCAGCAGCTTGCGGTTGGGCACCTCGTCGATCGGCACCCATTCGATCTCCATGCTTTCGTCGTCGTTGGCCTTCGGCTCGACGTGATGTCCCGGCTTTTCGAACGCGAACACCGTGGTGTACGCCCACGGTCCGTGGTCCTCGCAGTACGAGCCGACCACGTCGATGTCCTCCGGCGTGATGTTGGCTTCCTCATACGATTCGCGCAACGCGCCTTCGATGGGACTTTCGCCGTCCGCGGTGGCGCCACCGGGAATGCCCCACGTGCCGCCTTCCGCGCTCCATGCGGCGCGATGCTGCATGACGACGTGCGTCACTTCGCCGGTCGTCTCGTCACGGCGTGCCAGCAGCACGCCGGACGCGCCGTTCGTGCCCCAATGCTTGCGTCCGCAATCGCAGACCACCCAGCCATCGCCCGGCTGGTGCACGTTCTCCTTGGGCGGCAGCGGCTTCTCCGCCCCCGTCTTCGAATCGTATTCGACGGTGGGTGCCAGGTCGGAACGCTTGACGTTCCACAAATCCGTCCATTCGACGCCCAGCTGCGCCGCCAGCCGGCGTGCCAGCGGAAGGCTCAGGCCAATGATGCCGTGCGGATCGCCTTCGATCGAATCGATGAACGCGCCGCCGAAGCCTTCCAAGGTGAACGAGCCCGCCACTTCCAGCGGCTCGCCCGTGGCGATGTAGCGTTCGATGTCGCGATCGGAATAATCGCAGAAATGTAGCGTGGCCTTGCTGGCGCCGCGCACCATGCGGCCCGAAGCGAAGTCGATGAGGCAATGGCCGGTCCACAGCTCGCCGGTGGAGCCGCGCATGGCGCGTAGACGTTCGCGCGCGACCTCCTCGCTGTGCGGCTTGCCGTAGCATTCGCCGTCCAGAAGGAACATGGAATCGCACCCCAGAATCAGCGGTCCGACCTTCGAGCGGGTCAGACTTGGCCGTCCGTCCAGAAAATCGGCGATCGGCTCGGTGACGGTGGGTACGGCGATACCGGAGAAATCACGGGTTTTCACACTGTCGGCGGATTGGACCTCGTCCGCGCGCAAGGTGACGCGTTCGCCGGAGCCGGACTCCTGTCCGGTCGCCTTCAGCGGGAATCCGACGATGCGTTCGCCGCTCGCGTGCGATGCGGTGTCCGCGATGTTGCGGTACGCCTGATGCACGGCCTCGGCTTTGGCGGTGGCGAGGATCATCACGCGTTGTTCGACGGTCAGATCGTCAACCGTGGTGCCGAGTGCCGCGGCCTCGCGTTCCAGCGCGGCCGGCTCGTCCACATGAGAGACGCGGATGGTCGGGCAGATACCGGCCGAGAACAGCACGTCACGGCGCGGACGGGACTGGGATGCGAGAATCAGCGGAATGCTCATGCGCGCTCCACCTGCACGCCCTTGGTGTCGACCGCGAGGTGCAGCACGCGCCAGTGGCCGGATGCCAGCTCCTCGGCAGCGATCCGCTCAAGCTCCTCGTGCGCGTCGCCATGGTGGAGCACCAGCACGCATGGGCCGGCGCCGGATACCGTGGAGGCGAAGCCATGGGAGCGCATCTTCTCGATCAGCGCCCAGGACGGTTCCATCAGCGGCGCGCGGAACGGCTGGTGCAGACGATCCTGCGTGGCGGCGAACAGCAACGCATTGGCGTTCTGACGGGAGCCGGAGGCCAGCATGGCCGGATTCATGGCGGCCGGCAGCAGGCTTACGCGGGACACGTTGTGCACGGCGTCCTTGAACGGAATCTCGCTCGGCAGTGCCTGACGGGCCTTTTCGGTGGACAGCTCGTAGTCTGGCACGAACACGGCCGCGGTCAGGTCGTCGGCCACACGGTAGTTGATGGTGTGGAAGCCGTTGTGCATCGGCTCACCGCCCGGAATCGGCACGGAACCAACACCTTCGGGGGTGTCCATGTCCCAGGACATGGTGAGCCCTCCGTACACGGCGGGAGCCACGTTGTCCGGATGGCCTTCGATGGCGGCGGCCAGTTCGAACACCGCGTCGCGGTTGAGGTCGTCGTCCTGGGCGAAGGCCGCGGCCGCGGCGATGCCTGCCACGATGGCTTCGGCGGAGGAGCCCATGCCTCGCGCCTGCGGAATGTTGTTGTGCGCCTGCAGGATGAAGCCGACGCGCCCCAGGCCGAACGTCTGGCATGCACGGCGGAAGGTGGAGACCACCAGATGTGTCTCGTCACGCGGCAGGGTGTCCTCGCCCTCGCCTTCGATCATCACCTGCGCCGCGGTGTTCACCGGATCGGCGCTCAACGTGAATTCAAGCTCGTCGTGATAGTCCAGAGCCAGGCCGACCGTATCGAAGCCGGATCCAAGATTGGCGCTGGTAGCCGGAACCTTCACACGCACCTTGCGGGTAACTGGGGTCATTTCTCGCCGTCCTTCGTCCTCTTTACAAATCAAGCACCGTATATCGCGGCGGTGCAGGAGTCAAATTCAATACCATCTGTAGCCATATCCACAGCCATGTCCTGGGTCATCCGAAGCCGTCAACCGCGTTCGGGCCCACAACGCGCAACACGCATGACTCACATGCCGTTCGCGTCATGGGCCCGAATCGATTCGCCGATGTCAGTCCAGCACGCGCAGGATCGACGGTTCGCCGACCACGCATTCCAGCTGGCACACGTCCTTGACGGTCTCGCGCAGGGTGAGCTCGTCGGTCATGTGGGTGACCAGGCGCAGCTGCTGCAGCTCACCGTCATAGCCCGGATCCTTGAGCGTGGGCTTCAGGTCCTGGTTCACGCCGTTGATGGACACGCCATGATCGGCGAACTTGGCCGCGATGGCGGCGAGCACGCCCGGGTTGTCGTGGATCACGAAGCGGACGGCGAACTCGGCCTTGGACGCCTCGATCGGAGCCTTCTTCAGATCGTTGTACAGCGGAATGGATGGACCGGTGCAGCCCTGTGCGATGTGGCGGGCCTCGGTCACGACGTCTCCGACGACCGCGGAGGCGGTCGGTGCGCCGCCAGCGCCACGGCCGTAGAACATGAGGTCGTCGGCGGCCTCGGCCTTGACGAACACGGCGTTGAAGGAGCCGTGCACGCTGGCCAGCGGATGGGTGTTGGGGATCAGCGCCGGGTAGACGCGCGCGGACACGCCGTCCTCGGTGTTCTCCACGACGGCGAGCAGCTTGATGACCTTGTTTTCCGCGGTTGCGGCCGCGATGTCGTCGGCGGTGATCTTGGTGATGCCTTCGACGGAGACGTCGTCGATGGTGACGGCGGTGTGGAAGCCGAGCGTGGCCATGATGGCGGCCTTGTTGGCCGCGTCGTAGCCTTCGATGTCGCCGGTCGGGTCAGCCTCGGCGTAGCCCTTGGCCTGCGCGTCCTTGAGCACGTCGTCGAAGTCGAGACCCTTGGTGGTCATCTCGTCGAGGATGTAGTTGGTGGTGCCGTTGACGATGCCGAGCATGCTGGTCACCTTGTCTCCGACGAGGGATTCGCGCAGCGGCTTGAGGAACGGGATGGCGCCTCCCACGGAGGCTTCGAAGTAGATGTCGACGCCCTTGGCTTCGGCGGCCGCGTAGATCTCCGGACCGTACTTGGCCAGCAGCGCCTTGTTGGCGGTGACTACGGACGCGCCGGATTCGATGGCGGCGAGCACGAACTTGCGGGCCACGCCGGTTCCGCCGATCAGCTCGATGACGATGTCGGAATTGGTGGCCACGCTCATGGTGTCGGTGGTCACGACGGCCTTGTCGATCCACGGGAACGGATCGGTTTCCGCCGGGTCAAGGCAGGCGACGCCGGTCAGCTCGATCGGCCGTCCGATACGTGCGGCAAGCTCGTCCTTCTGCTCGACCAGCAGACGTGCGGTCTGGGAACCGACGGTACCCGCGCCCAGCAATCCAACGCGAATCGGCGCAACATCTTCCTGTGCCAAGGCAACCTCCC
>NZ_JBNMKH010000116.1:0-4140 GCF_050874245.1 Bifidobacterium sp.
GACGCGTACATCGTGCACTGGAACACCAGACGACGCCAGATACGACTCGAGGGACGCACCCCGGAGGAGTTCCGGGGCATGTCCCTCGCGGTCTAGGGCTGTATCCTAATTAACAGCGTCCAACAATCGGGGCGCAGTTCATTTTATCCCTTTATTAATCCCCTTTTATTATCCATTCCCCACTGTTTCCACGGGTTCCGGATCTGCCTAATTGTTTGCCGGTATACCCCGGCACATACCACCTTATACACACCCCAGTCAAAACGCGACCCTCGCCGCCGCCATCCACAAAAGCTTTCCAAGGATTGTGAGACATATCACACGCAAGGCCGCATATAAAGCTGCATGACAAGCCGAGAATGGCTGAAAACAACTGAAAACAGACGACTTGCCAAGGCTCATCCGCCAACGCTCCACCGTACAGGTACAGTTGCATGTATCACGAACGCCGATAACACCGGCATGCGCGCCGACATACGGACGGCGCACCGGTATAAAACCGACGTAAGACCGACGCCGCCAGACAGAAAGGAAGCCATCATGCCAGGCCGCTTCGCCCCGACCCCATCCGGACGCATGCACATCGGCAATATCTACGCGATGCTCGGCGCATGGCTGTCCGCACGCAGCCGCGGAGACGACATGCTGCTACGCATCGAAGACATCGACGAACCGCGCGTCGTGCCCGGAGCGGCCGACTTGATGATGGATGATCTGCGATGGCTCGGCTTGGACTGGGATGGCAATCCCGTGTACCAGTCGGCACGGCACGGCCTGTACGAAGAGGCCCTGCGATGCTTGGAACGCATGACGGTCGACGACATATATGGTTCCACGGAATCGTGCGGTTCCACGGCTGCACGCGATTCCGCAGATACTTGCGATCGCACGGATACACACGATTCCGCCGACGGTCCACACCACGCTTCTCCCGATCCAACGAAGAACAACACCGCTTCCGCCGAGATTCCGCTGATATACCCCTGCTTCTGCTCGCGCGCCGACATCCGCGCCGCCTCCGCACCGCAGGAAGGCGACCGTTTCATGGTCTACCCAGGCACCTGCCGCCGCATCATCGCCAGCAATCCCGACACCGTGCGGCAACGCTTGGAAAACGGCGACCGCCATTCGCTGCGAATCGCCATGCCCGATGAGTCAAACCGCCACTCCACCGTCCGTTTCGACGACGAGGTGTTCGCACGGCAGGAATTCAGCCTGCCGCAAGACATCGGCGACACCATCGTGCGTCGCGCCGACGGACTGTTCTCCTACCAACTGGTGGTGGTCGTGGACGACCTCGACATGGGCGTCGACGACATCGTGCGCGGCCGCGACCTGCTCCGGTCGAACGCACTGCAAATCGCCATACGCAAAGCGCTCATCGCGGCGGGATTCCAATCGCACACAACACAGACAGCGGCAGCACAGACGGCAACGGCAACGCAATCGCCGTATTCCCCGGAAAACCCGCATTACGCGCATCTGCCGCTCATCGACAACGCCGAAGGCAGGCGGCTCGCCAAACGCGAGCGCTCGCTGGATATGGGCGTGCTGCGCGCGCACGGCGTCTCGCCGGAACAGGTCGTCGGCTATTGCGCATGGCTGCTTGGCTTGCAGGGAGACCGGGTACATACCGCGCCACGGCCGATGAGCGCGGCTGAGGCGCTGCAGGAGTTCGATTGGGGCAAGGTGCGCGCCGACACGGCCGACCGCAGTATCAGCCAAGACGATTTCGACGCGTATTTCGGTTTGTGAGAACGCCTTTCGCCGGTATGGCCAGTTGACCCGCCGTCACGGTCGGCCAATCCGTCGTATGGTCAGTATGGTCAGTCGCTCCGCGGAACGGTCAGTTAATCCGCTGTGCGGTCAGTCGATCCACAATTCCGAATCGAGCGGATATTCGTTGACCTTGCAGCCGTCCAGATGCATGGACTGCTCCTGCATCAGCGGTGCCAACTGCCCCTCGCCCGCACAAGTGGTCTCATTGTCGATATGCCCCAGGCGATGTCCGACCTCATGATTGATCACCATGACGCGATACCGGGCCAGATTGCCGCCGGCATCCAGCCATGATTGGACGGAGCCCTTCCAACGGTCGTCGTTGATGATCACGTTCTGATCGACCCTGCAGCTGTATTCCACCGAGCACGACGGGGAGAAGGACGGCATCTGGGACGCCTGAGACAGCACCAGATCGAAATCGCAGTTGCCGTCGGTGGAACGTTCGAACACCGCGCCCGCACGCGGCCAGCCATGCTCATCGTTGAGGATGCGGAACGCAGCGTTGGCGAAATCGTCGACCGATCCGACATCGCCCTTGGTCGCAACGCAATAATGGTAATGGACAACCGGATTACCGCTGTTCTGCGCGACCTTCTGCGCCTGGTCGAGGATTCTGTTCCTGTCTTCGTCGCTCAGTACCGCCGATTGCGCGCGCAACGCCTTGTCCACGGCGCTCTCTTCCTGCGTCTTTCCTTCGGACGATTGCTTTTCCGCCGATTGCTTTCCGGATGTTTGCCTTTCAGCCGTCGCACGATGTGCTTTTCCGGACGACTTTCCACCATCGCCCTTCGTGCCTGCCGTCGATTTTCCCGCCTGTGCCGTCGTCTGCGTGCGCGACAACATACGTACCGACATCGCATGCACGCTGCACGACGTCATCATCGCCACGACAAGGAACAAGACCAGCACCATCGCCGTGACGCGGCGGATACGAAGCGCCTCAAGCCGTTCACGACGGCTCATTTTGGCGTAGGCTCTTGGATCGAGCGCGCGAACAATACGACGAATCCGCTTCAAATCGACCCCTTCATATACGGCAACCTCTCTCTTGGCAAGAGTAGCAATGTCAGCCAACATACGGCGGGCGTTTATCCGCGGGGGAACGCCACAGTCCGGCCTAATCTGGCGTGAATCTAGCGTAAATCCGGCACAGCTGGCACAATTCCGCTACAGTCTGCCGCAGTCCCGCCACAATCCGCCACATACGCAAAAGACCCGCGGCTTCCGAAGAAAACCACGGGTCTTTGGATTAAAAGACGCCGATCAGGCGAACAGCACCTTGAACAGGAACGCGCCGACGATGGCGCCGAGAATCGGAGCCACGACCGGGATCCAAGCCTCGCCCCAGCGGGAATCGCCCTTGTTCGGAATCGGCAGGATGGCGTGCAGCAGGCGCGGCATCAGGTCGCGGGCCGGGTTCAGGCCAGGGCCGGTCGGGCCGCCCATGGAGGTCACGAGGCCCCACACGATGAAGCCGACGACGATGGAGGCGGCGGCGAGGTCGGCCTTGCCCCACGGCAGGGACAGGCAGCACAGCGCGCCGAGCACCAGCATAAAGGTGCCGAAGAACTCGTTGAGGAAGTAGTTGACGCGGTCGTTGTGCGCGTCGGTGGTGCAGAAGGTGCCGAGGATGGCTTCAGCGTCCTCGGTGTCCTTGTAGTGCGGGTAGTAGGTGATGTACACGATGAGCTGGCCGACGAGCGCGCCGAGCAGCTGGGCGATGATGTACGGCAGGACCTCGTTCCACGGGAACAGTCCGTTGACGGCCTGGGCGATGGTCATGGCCGGGTTGATGTGGGCGCCGGAGACGCCACCGAACATGAGCACCGGGAACATGACGCCGAAACCGTAGCCCATGGCGATGTTCAGCCAGCCGGCATGGTAGCCTTTGGTGTTTTTCAGTTCCGCGTTGGCGACAGCGCCGTTGCCGAAGACCATCAGTATGGCGGTGCCGACGAATTCCGCGGCGAGTTTGGTGAAAAGTGTGTATTCCACTGCTGTTTCCTCTGTTGCTTCTTCTCTTGACGATTCTTGCGATTCGTGCGATTCGAGATGTGTTGCGATTCCGCTCTAAGCGGACAACAGCGCATTACCATACTCCCGGCACCGGAAGTCCTGCGATTACCAAGGTCACTTCAATGGGACTGCAGGGCAGAAAACATTGGGAACATGAGAAACACGCCTGCCGGAATACAAAAGACCCAAGCCATTGGCTTGGGTCTTGTCTGTGCCCCCTCAGGGATTCGAACCCTGGACACGCTGATTAAGAGTCAGCTGCTCTAACCAACTGAGCTAAAGGGGCGTTGGTCTTGGCGAGGTTTTTGTTCTCGCTGAGCACATGGAGTAAATATACTCAGA
>NZ_JBNMKH010000117.1:0-4116 GCF_050874245.1 Bifidobacterium sp.
AAATTGGCGCCGATGAATCCGCATCCGCCCGTCACCAGGATGCTTTTCGGCTCAAATCCTTCGTTGTCCATCACATCATCTGTCATGTCATTCACCGTTCCAGCTTAGCGTTCGCGTACCCGTGCAATCGTGTGCATCCTCGACACCCGAAGCAGACCTGATGCGGTAGCCATCTCCGGCCCGTTCACCCTTCAGCCACTTTCCAGTCATCTTCAAGACACATACTCGTCCACACACACCGGCTAATATATAGCACGGTTTTGTACGTTCATGACCCCCCATATTTTCAAGGGGCGACTTGCCGTGAAGGAAGCGACGATGCCTTATATCCAGTCTGCCGTTCATGCCTTCGAGCCTTCATACGTCAGGCATCCCAAGCAATCGTTTATCGGGGGCACCTATCAGCCGCTCGCAAACGATGGCATGACGAACGACCCCTCCATTTTCAGGGCACGTCACCGCGCGGAACTATACACGCAGAAAGCCCCTCTTCGCATCGCAGAAACCCGCAAGAGCATTTACACACCGGAGGCGGAACCGTCCGTGGCAAAGCATGATACGGACGTTTCCACGATTGAGGACGCACGGAACAACGCGCCTTCCACAAATCTCGTTCCCGTGGATTTCGCTTCCTCCACCAGCGACGCCGCCTTACGGACCATGAGGCACGCCCACAAGGCAACCGGCACGACGATGGCGACCGTCGGGCACGCATTGGCCCACGCCGGACACGCCACCGCGAAAACGGCCAAAACCGCCGCACACGCCATTCAAACCACCGCAGTCAAAGTGCGTAGCGCATGGAACACGTTCACAAGCCTCAAAGCGATTCAGCTCATCATCAAATTCTTCCAAGGCGCGCACGGCCTATGGAAGAAGCGCATGAAGTTCTCCTACGCGTTCTACACCATAGTATTCTTCCTGCTCACTTCAGCCGAAGTCATCTTCCTGCAATGGGGCATGTATTCCGAACCGAAATACGACAAGAACGCTGAAATCGACGACACGACAAGAGTCCTCCAAAGCGTCGGAGGACAAGTCACCCGATTCATCAGCCAAATGTGGCTTGAACAAAAAAACATCTGTCTAGTCAGTTTCATCGGATTGGCCCTAATCTATCTCGTCCTGATCCTCGTAACGAACAGATTCTGGATCGCAACACTCATCTTCGGCGTGGCAATCACCGCCTTCGGCGTGGCCAACAGCATCAAAGTACAGCTACGCAACGAACCAATCATCCCAGCCGATTTGACGTTCATCTCGGGCGGAGACACCGGCAGCATCATGTCCTTCGTGCCGAAATCCAGCCAGGCATTCGTCGACAACGCCATCAAATTCGTCATCTGGTTCGCAATCATCGCAATCGTTCTTTTCGTCTTGGATGGCCGCAGACGTTTCATCCACTGCTCCTGGCGCCACCCCATCGCGAATGTCAAAAACATCGTCGGCAACGTATTCCGCATACTTGCGGCAATACTCAGCGTCACCCTACTCTCATCCTATGCAATCGGACTCGGAACTCCAGGATCGCAAGTATATAACTGGGCCAAAGATAACGGATACGCTCCCCAACTATGGAATGCCATAGGCGACGCCCAAGCCAATGGCCCAGCCACCACATTCCTCAGCCTATCCAAAGTCAAAGCCATGGATAAGCCCAGCAACTACAGCAAGGAAACCATGGAGGCGCTCGCCAAGAAATATGCAAAGGAAGCGAACTCCATCAACCAAACCCGTTCGGGCGAGCTCACGGACAATACCGTGATCATGATTCTGTCGGAGACCTTCTCCGATCCGACCCGTGTTCCGGGCGTTTCCTTCGATATTGATCCGATACCGAATATCCGCAATATCAAGAACACGACCACTTCCGGACTCATGCTGTCTCCTGGCTATGGCGGCGGTACCGCGAATATCGAATATCAGGCGCTGACGGGTCTGAATCTCGCCAATTTCAACGATTCCCTTATCGTGCCTTACCAGCAGCTGGTGCCCAATCAATCCGATCCTTATTCGTTCAACCAGATTTGGATGAATAAATACGGCAAGCAGGCCTCTACCGCAGTGCATCCTTTCCAGCAAAGCATGTATCTGCGTAACACCAACTATAAGAAGTTCGGCTTCTCGTATCTGTATACGCTCGACAGCAAGATTCCGCTGAAGCATACCAATCGCATTGACCGATCGCCTTATGTAAGTGATAGCGAGGCATATCAAAATGTCTTGGATCTCCTCAACAAGCAGAAAAAGTCGAAAAACTCGCAATTCCTGCAACTGGTAACCATGCAGAACCACATGCCGTATGGAGACTATTACGACAACAACGAATTCGTTGATGCCAACACATCCGAGAACCTGCTCGACAGTGAACGTTACTGCATCAACACCTACACCAAGGGCATCAACTGGACCGATCAGGAGACCGCTGACTTCCTCGACCAGCTTAACCAGATGGACAAGCCCATCACGGTGATTTTCTACGGCGATCATCTACCGGGCATCTATGCCACGGCGGACGAGAATAAGAACAACAAGACCGTCTTGCATGAAACGGATTACTTCATTTGGTCGAATTCCGCTTCCGCCTCGCATGGAGCCAAGGTCGATTCCAGTACGACCGCATATACTTCATCGAACTATTTCATGCCTTTGGCCGCCGAGCACATGAATGCCAAGGTCTCGCCCTATCTTGCCATGCTGACCGATTTGAAGCAGCAGGTTCCGGCCATGAGCCGAGTCATCGATTCGAACGGTGGTATCGGTCAGGGCAAGGCAACTTATCTGGATCAGAACGGCAACAGGATCAAATATGCCAAGATGAGCCATAAGGCACGTAAGCTGCTTGAGGATTACAAGCTGGTTCAATACGACCAGACCATCGGAAAGAACTACCTCAAGAGCACGAATTTCACACAGGTTCCGTAATGCGAATGGAATAGTGCGATCTCATGAAAATGGGCTGTCGGTTTTTCCGACAGCCCATTTTCATGCTTGAAAACTTACTTCGGACCTTACTTCTTGAGGAGTGGTTCGACCTGCTCGGCGTACGCGGTCAGAGCCGTGTCGATCACCTGGTGCATGTCGTAGTACTTGTACGTGCCCAACCGGCCGCCGAACACCGTGAGCGGCTCGGCCTGCGCGAGCTTCTCGTATTGCGCGTACAGTTCCTTGTCCGCGGCCGTGTTGATCGGATAGTACGGCTCGTCCCCACGCTGGGCGAAACGGCTGTACTCCTCCCACACCACGGTTTTGTCCGGGTTCTGCGACTCGCGGCGTTCCGGGTTGAAGTTCTTGAACTCGATGGCGCGGGTGTACGGCACGTCCGCGTCGGAGAAGTTCATCACCGGGCAGCCGAAGTGGTCGCCCTCGTCGTACCTTACTTCCTTGAAGTCCACGGTCCTCCACTTCAGCGCGCCGAGCGAGTAGCCGAAGTAGCGGTCCACCGGACCCGTGTACACGACCGGCACGCCCGCCGCCGCCAACGCCTCCTTGTTGTACGGCTGGGATCCGTCGAAGAAGTCCGTCTCCAGGGTCACGTGGATGCGCGGGTCGTCGATCATGCGCTCCATCCACTTGGTGTACCCGTCCGTGGGCAGGCCCTCCCACGTGTCGCGGAAGTACCGGTTGTCGTAGTTGAAACGCACCGGCAGGCGGTTGATGATGCCCGCGGGCAGGTCCTTCGGATCGGTCTGCCACTGCTTGCCCGTGTAGTTCTTGATGAACGCCTCGTACAGGGGACGGCCGATCAGGGAAATGCCCTTGTCGTTCAGGTTCTGCGGGTCCGTGCCCGCCAGCTCGCCCGCCTGGCGTTCCACCAGGGCCCTGGCCTCGGCCGGCGTGTAACGCGCGTGGAAGAACTGGTTGATCGTGCCCAGGTTGATCGGCAGGGGATACACCTCGCCGTCGTGCGTCGCGTACACGCGGTGCACGTAGCTGGTGAAGCTCGTGAAACGGTTCACGTAGTCCCAGACCCGCTTGTTGCTCGTGTGGAACAGGTGCGCGCCGTACTTGTGGATCTCAGCGCCGGTCTCCTCGTCCATGTAGCTGTACGCGTTGCCGCCGATATGGTCGCGCACGTCGATGATCTCGACCCTCGCGCCCGTATGCTCCACGGCC
>NZ_JBNMKH010000118.1:0-4064 GCF_050874245.1 Bifidobacterium sp.
CTGGCCGTGTCCACCGTGCTGTACATCGTCATGACGCTCATCATGACCGGCGTGGTGCCGTACAAGGAGTTCGCGGAGTTCATCGACGCCCCTGTCGCCGGCGTGATCATGGAGACCGGACTGAACTGGCTGGCGTTCATCGTGAACCTCGGCGCGCTGATCGGCATGACCACCGTCATGCTGGTGCAGTTGTACGGTCAGTCGCGTATCTGCTACGCCATGAGCCGTGACGGCCTGTTCCCGAAGTTCTTCGGCGATGTGCATCCGAAGTACCGCACGCCGTTCAAGGGAACGTGGTTCTTCGGCATCCTGACGGCGATCGCCGGCGGCTTCATCAACATCAACGTGCTGTTCGAGCTGGTGAACATCGGCACGCTGTCCGCGTTCATCATCGTGTCGGCCGGCATTCTGTGGATGCGCAAGACCCAGCCGGACGCCCATCGTGGCTTCCGCGCGCCGGGCGTGCCGTTCACGCCGATTTGCGCGATCGTGTTCTGCCTGATTCTGATCTTCGGCCTCAATTGGGAGACCTGGGTGCGTTTCGCGGTATGGTTCGCGCTTGGTCTGGTGGTGTATTTCACGTATAGCCGCAAGCATTCGAAGCTCAACGAGCCCGGCCTGTTCTGACCTCGCTCCCACCGAAACAATGGAGGCCGTCTCCCGCATACCCGCGGAGGACGGCCTCCATTCATACCATCACATGTTCATCCCACGTGTTTATCCATCACGCCATTCGAATCGGCGAGGACCGGAAGGCATGATCATCTCACCACTCGTGGCGCTGGTAGGCGATTCTCGTGGTGTCGGTGGGCCTGTCCAGCAGCTGGATCAGTCCGCAACGCGCGAATCCGTTCGATTCGAGCACATGCTGCATGGCCTTGTTGTTCGGATGGGTGTCGGCACGCACATTGCCATAATGCTCGATGCACCAGTTGATGCAGTCCTTGGCCGCGCCCTTGACGAGTCCGGACGATGCGATGCGATGGATGGTCACATACGAGTCGTCGTCCAGCCACGCCCCGTCGATGTGCGCGTAGGTCGGATCGTCCCCCGTGCATAGGGCGAACTGGGCGAGGATGCGTTCCCTGCCGTCCACCTCGTCGACCAGCAGTATGGTGCGGCGCTGGCGGATGTCATCGCGCACCACTTCCTCACGCGGAAACGTGTTCCCCCACTGAGTGGGATTTCCGTTGGCCGCCATGAGCTCACGCGCATGCTGGTAGATTTTCAGCATGGCGGGCAGGTCCTCCATGGTGGCGCGACGGAACCGACGTTCGGAAGTGGTTTCGCTCAACCCGTTCACCTCAATTCGACTGTATGCCTCTCTCAGGCATTCCAGCCGTCAAAGCTACCACGTCCACCGCACAGCGGCGCGTGTTTCACGCAGTATGTTTCACACAACATGTTTCACACGCAATGCGTTTTCACACAACGCGGCGTTCGAACGGATCGGAGCTGATACCCTTGGCGAGGATGTCCTTCGCCCATCCCTTGGCGGTGAACAGACTGTGGTCGCGATAATTGCCGCAGCTTTCAATCGTCGTCGCGGGCACATCGTCCCACGTTGCCTTGTACGCGATGAATTCCAACGATTCCTTCAGCGCCTTCGCCACATCCTCCGTGGAATGCTCGCCCCACGTCAGCAGATGGAATCCGGTGCGGCAGCCGAACGGGGAGCAGTCGATGTATCCGGGGATACGCTCGCGCAGCAGCACCGCGATGGTGTGTTCGATGGTGTGCAGGCCTCCAGTCGGAATGGCGTTCTCATTCGGCTGCACCAGACGCAGGTCGTAATTCGAGATCACGTCGCCGTGGGGGCCGGTCTCCTTGTCGATGTAACGCACATACGGCGCCTTCACCTTGGTATGGTCCAGCTGGAAGCTTTCCACAACCGGCTTGTCTTCTGCCATGTTTATGTCCTTTCTTTGGCTTTCATCGGCGTTCGTCCATGTTCCACTGTCCACGTTTCGGCCGTATCAGTCAACCGCCACGCCATACGTGTCGGCTATGACGCGCTCAAGCATCGCCGCCGGCGGCCGCGCGGATCACGTCCATGAACCGTCCGCCGTACTGTTCGAGCTTACGCTCGCCCACGCCATCGACTTCCAGGAATTCCTCATCGGTGCCCGGTTTGAGCCGCGCCATGCCGCGCAGCGCCTTATCGGAGAACACAATGTACGGAGGCTTGCCAAGCTCTCGGGCGATGTCCAAACGCAATGCGCGCAATCGCTGGAACAACGCCTCGTCCTCATCGTCCGGCACGTACGATCCGACGGCTGCCGGCGTGGCGGAAACCCGTTGCTTCGCCGCGTCCGACCGCTTGACCCGCTTGATCTCGTAATGAAATTCCGGCGCGACCGTCTCCGCGGCGCGAGGTCCGAAGCGGACAATCGGCATGCGTCCCTCGGTGATCGTCAGGAATCCGTCGGTGGCCATCTGGCTCAGCACGTCGCGACCGCGTGCCTCCGGCACCTCGTCGAGCACACCGAACGACGGTAGGCTTTCGGGATTGAGATAGCCCAGATCCTGGGCTCTTGATCCGCGCAACACCTTGACGATCTTGCCGCTGCCGACGCGCTGGTTCACATCGTGCACGCAACGGCTGATGGCACGTGCCACATCGGTGACGTCAATCGTTTCGAACGCATGCCCGCAATTGGCGCAACCTCCCACACAAGTGCCGTCGTCTTTCGAGACGGCTCCCGCGTTTTCGCCGAAATACCTGGTCATGTACGCGTGCAGGCAGTCCGTGGTGCGGCAATAGCCGACCATGGCGTCAAGCAGACGTCGTTTCGAGGCGCGCACGGCCTCCTGCTCCTCGGGCGTCAGCCGATCGTTCTCGTAATCCATGTCGAGCAGACGACGACGCGTGACGACGTCCGATTCGTTCCACAGCAACGTGCAGCGGCTCGGCTCGCCGTCTCGTCCGGCGCGGCCCGCCTCCTGGTAGTACGCTTCAATGGATTCGGGCATGTTGTGGTGGATGACGAAGCGCACGTTGGACTTGTCGATGCCCATGCCGAACGCGTTGGTGGCCACGACGACGGGCACGCGGTCGGTGACGAAATCGCGTTGCGCCTGCTCGCGTGTTTCGGCGCTCATGCCGCCGTGGTAGGCGACGGCGACGGTGCCGCCTGGGACGTTCCCTCCTTCAGCGGCGGCCCGCCGTTCACGAACGGCGATGTTGATCGATTCGGCGAGCGCCTCCGTCTCCTTGCGCGTCGCGCAGTATACGATGCCGGATTCGTCCGGATGGGCCGCGATGTATGACGCCACCCAGGATGCCTTGTCCTTGCGCGGCATGTTGATAACGTCGAAATAGAGGTTCGGCCGATCGAATCCGGTGACGGTTATGGCCGGATCGGCAAGACCGAGAATCGATACGATGTCGCGCCGCACACGTTCGGTGGCGGTCGCCGTGAACGCCGCGACGGTCGGCCTGTTGGGAAGATGGGCGATGAATTCGCCGATGCCGAGGTACGAGGAACGGAAGTCCTGTCCCCATTGGGAGACACAATGCGCCTCATCGACGGCGACGAGGGAGATTCGCACACGGTTGGCGAAGTTGCGGAAGCGGTCGGTTTCCAAGCGTTCCGGGGCTATGTACAGCAGTTTGATCTGGCCGGACGCCGTCTGTGCGAACACCGTGTCCTGTTCGTCCGGCGTCTGCGTGGTGTTGATGAACGCGGCCGGAAGACCCACGTCGTTCAGGGCGTCGACCTGGTCCCTCATGAGTGAGATCAGTGGCGAGATGACGACGGTCACCCCCGGCAGCATCGCGGCCGGAATCTGGTAGCAGATGGATTTGCCGGCGCCGGTAGGCATGACGCCAAGTACGTCGCGTCCGGAGAGGATGGCCGAAACGATGCCGGATTGTCCGGGACGGAACGAATCGTAGCCGAAATAGCGTTTCAGCGCATCCAGCGCATGTGGGTCAACAGGTTCGACGGATTGAACAGCTTGCGTCATGCCTCCCAAGTGTAGCAATGCCGGAATGCGGCGATAAGGTTTCGCTGATGTCACGCGACGCCGACGAAGACGGGGCGGCCGGCATGGGTATTCCC
>NZ_JBNMKH010000119.1:0-3855 GCF_050874245.1 Bifidobacterium sp.
CAGCACCTGGGTCTGGTAGTTCGGTCCGCCGTTGGTCAGCATGACCGGCTGGCCCCACACGTTGAAGGCGCCCGTGGTGGTCATGATGGTGGTGTAGAACAACGGCAGCTTGATTTCCGGCAGGGTGATGGAGAAGAAGATTCTGACCGGACCGGCTCCGTCGACCTTCGCGGCTTCGTACAGGCTTTCGTCCACACCGGAAAGCGCGGAACGGTAGATGACAAGGTTGCCGCCGATGCCGGCCCACAGCACGAGCACGAAGATGGTGATCCATGCGTACGGGTTCTTGCCGAGCCAGTTGATGTCGGAGTGGAAGGTGGTGTTCAGCAGGCCGAACTGGGAGTTGAAGACCATGCGCCAAACCAGTGCGCCTGCAGCGATGGAGATCAGGCCAGGGATGTAGAAGATCGCCTGGAACAGACCGGCGCCCTTGAGGCCCTTCTTGCTGAGCGCCACAGCGAGCAACAGCGGCACGATGATGGTCAACGGCACGCTGACCACCACGAAGAGCAGGGTGTGGCCGAGGTCACGCCAGAAGATCGAGTAGAAGTAGGTGCTGGGGTCGAAGATCTTCGCGAAGTTCTGCAGGCCGACGAACTTCGGTGAGCCGACCATGTTCCAGCGGGTGAACGCCAGGCCGATGCCGAAGATGATCGGGATGATGCCGAAGACGGCGAAGATGATGAAGTGCGGAGCGATGTATGGCAGTGCGTGCCAGATGGAGTTCTTGCGCTTCATGGACGATTTTGCGGATCCGATCGTAGATGCCTTGCTCATCACGATTCCTCCTGAATCTCGATTTGGCCTTGGGCCATGAGGTCGAGGGTCTTCAGACCTTCGTCAAGACCCACGTTGCCGTAGACGATGTCGTTGTATGTACCCCAACCAGCGGTCGCGTAGCCTCCGTAGAGGTAGTTGGAGGTCTTGATGTAGCTGCGTTCCTTCTTGCTGTTGGTGAAGGACGCCTGAATCAGCTTCTGGTACTTCGGATTGTTCAGATCACGGTATGCCGGCGAGATGGAACCGACTTCCGACCAATCCATCCAGTGCTCGTACACGTACTTGACGAAGTCGGCGGCGGCCGCGGACTTCGCGGCGGAGCGGTGCGGGTCCTTCAGCTGCATCCAGTTGCACTGGTAGAAGAAGTTCACCGGATTGTCGGCGCTGTACTGCAGGGTGTTGGCCTCAGCGATCTTGTCGGCGCCCAACGTGTTGGACATGTTGCCCTGGGCCCAAGTGCCGAGCTGCGCGAACACGGCCTTGCCGGAGCCGAACGCCTGCTCGCCGTCGACGTCCATCGGGGCGATCACGCCGGCGTCATACGCTTCCTTGAGCTTCTCCATGGGCTTGCGCCACACGTCCTTGGTCAGGTCGTCCATATCGTTCTCGAGCGTGCCGCCCGCGCCGTACAGCAGGGACATGAAGGCCCACGGAAGGTTGCCGTAGGTCAGAGCGTAGGTACCCTTGGGCAGCTTGCCCTTGAGGTCTTTGATCTCGTCGATGGTAACGAATCCGTCGTCGAGGATGTACTGCAGGTTGTACTTCTTGACCAGGTCCTTGTTGTAGTAGATGGCCATCTGGTACAGGTACAGCGGAATGCCGTAGGCCTTGCCGTTGACGGTGACGCCCTTCCAAGTGGCGGGCAGGAAGCTGCTCTCCTTGAGGTCCGGAGCTACCTTCTGCCAATCGTCCATGGTGTCGAGCAGTCCCTGGGACTGCAGGACGGCGGTCTGGAACTGGTCGCCGATGATGATGTCGGGGATGTTCTTGCCGGTCTGCATCACGGAGTAGATCTTCGTGGTCAGATCGCCGCCGTTCATCGGCTGGAAGACAACCTTGTAGTCGCTTTGGGCGTTGTATTCCTTGACGATGCGCTGCATTGCGGGACCGTCATCGCCCACCAGGTTGTTCCAGAAGTAAATGGTCTTGCTTTCGCCCGAGGATGCACCGCAACCTCCGGCGGCAAGCACCAGTCCAAGTGACGCGCACACGGCCACGGCGGCCTTGGCGAAGCGCCGCAACCCGGTAAGATGCCTGGATGTAGACATTGTTTCCTTCCTTTTTCTCAACGGCCCATCGCTGGACCGTACTTCGTTGCGTCGAATGGGAAGAATCCTTCGTACGATTGAGCCTCCCTGCTCATTTGCAACGTTGTAATTTTGATTATACAACTTTTTTCATCGTTGTACAAACGATGGCACGCCGTCAATGGCGGCCATATACGGATGGGGGTTATAGTATGGGGCCACCCCTCCGGCAGTGGTCCTCAGCGGGTCACGGCCGGAGTTCCAGCGAGCGGTCCGCCATCGGCGGGCAGCACGTCCGTGGTGGTGGGAGTCCACAGATTATCCGGTTCCGGCACGCCGAAATCCGGACCGTCGGCAGTCCATTTAACCACGCCGACACGCGCATGGCGATTCGGGTCGAACAGCGGATCGCCCTTGATCTCCGTGTAGTTGCGGCAATGGTAGATCATCAGGTCCTCGGTGTCGTCCTCGGACTTGGTGAACGAATTGTGGCCCGGACCATACTGGCCGTTCTCGGCGCAGGTCTTGAACACCGGCACCGGGCTCTTGGTCCAGGAGGCCTTGTCCAGCAGGTCGCTGCCGCGTTCGGCGGTCAGCAGTCCCACGGCGTATGGAACACCGGTGCCGGAGGCGGAGTACGTGATGTAGATCTTGTTCTCATGAAACAGGAAGGCCGGGCCTTCATTGACCAGGAAGTCGATGCACTCCCAGTCGTATTCCGGCTTGGTGAGCATGACGGGCTCGCTGCCCAGCGTCCACGGATTGGCCATTTTGGCGATGTACAGATTGGAATTGCCTTCGATCGCGGGATCCTTCTGCGCCCACACGAGATACTGCACGCCATCGATGACTTCGGTGGTGGCGTCGAGCGAGAAGGAGTCGATCGGAGTGATGATCTGACCCTTCTCCACCCAGTTGTCGGAGGTCGGGTCGTCATCGGTGTTCTCCAGCACGAACATACGGTGCGTCGGCAGTCCGGACGCCTCGAAATCCGTTGCGGCGCCGGCGAAGTAGATGTACCAAGCGCCGTTGATGCGGTGCAGCTCGGGAGCCCAGATATAGATGCTCGCCGGGCCGGATTCATGCTTGCGCCACACCACCGTCTCCGGAGCCTTCTGCAGATCGTTGATGCTTGACGCGTGGCGGATGGCGATGCAATTGTATTCCGGATCGGAGGCGGTGAAGTAGTATTCGCCATCGACCTTGATCACCCAGGGGTCTGCGCGCTGAAGCACGATCGGATTGTTGTAAACAACCATGTTTAGTCCTTCTCAATCCGTTGTTCCAGTATTTACAACGTTGAATATATCATTCTTACATCGTTGTAACAAATCGGGCGCGTCACTGGGACTTGCCCGGATACGGCGGCAAACAACAGACACGGATAATTATTTGAAATATCTTCATTTTCTGGCTTTAAGTGCCGATGTCGCCGGCAGGCATGGATGTTCGACACACTCAAGGCCGTTCGGCCAAGCTTACGGTCTCACATCCATGCCCGCCGGCGACACCTCTGGGACAGTCAATCCCGACGAGATGCGGAAGGCAGCCGAGTCCAAAAGAGCTGACGAGGGCATCAGCCGAACGCTCAAACAACGAGGGCATCGGCCGGAAGCTTGGTGGATTGGCGCACAACCAGAGACGACGAGACCTTGCGGAAGACCTTCTCCCCTGGCTTGTCGGCATTCGGGTCACGACCGTCAATACGTTCCTTGAGCACCTTCACCGACAGACGGGCAACCGCCTCAAGTCCCGGCGCAATCGACGTCAAAGCGGGCGACAAGTACTGCGAATCGTCGGAATTGTCGAAGCCGACCACGGAGATGTC
>NZ_JBNMKH010000120.1:0-3754 GCF_050874245.1 Bifidobacterium sp.
CACACGATGAACAGCACGATGATGGCCAGCTTGATCATCACCATGATGTCGTTGGTCTTCTTCGTCTGGTTGATGCCGATGGACAGCACCCACGTGATGATGAGCACGATCACGAAGCCCGGCAGATTGAAGTAGGTGGTCACGCCCGGCGTGGTGCCGTACGCGGCAGTCAGTTCGACCGGCAGATGCAGTCCGAAGCCTTCCAGCAGCTTGTTGAAATAGCCCGACCAGCCGGCCGAGACGGTGGCTGCCTGCAATGCGTACTCCAGAATCAGATCCCAGCCGATCACGAAGGCGATCAGCTCGCCGAATGCCAGATACGCGTACGAATAGGCGGAGCCGGACACTGGGGCCATCGCGGCGAACTCCGCGTAGCACAATCCCGCGAAGCCGCAGCAGACGGCGGCCAGCAGGAAGGACACGCACAGCGCCGGTCCCGCGGTGAGGGCGCCCTTGCCGGTGAGCACGAAGATGCCGGTGCCGATGATGGCGCCGATGCCCAACATGGTCAGATCGAAGGTTTTCAGTGTTCGCTTCAGTGGAGTCGATTCGGAGACAAGCTGGTCCACCGACTTCTTGCGAAATAGATCCATGGTCGTCAGATTCCCTGTGATTGTTTGAAAAATGGGCTGGACCGGACGGATTTCCGGGACTCTGGCACGCCTCAACGCCAGAAATCAGAAAGGCTGCCGTTGCATGCGACACGCCTTATGCATGGAAAGCATAAAAACCGAGACCGGACAAAAGACGTGAAAACATCGTGAATCGTCTCATCATGCGTTCCGAATGTTCCATTCCTGTCACATAGCGGCGCGACAATAGGAGCCATGACTTTGAGCGCAACACGTGAATGGGATTTCTCATCCGAACAAGGCAAAGCGAATTATCAGGCCGCCCGTCGGCAGTATCCGGCGCAGGCCATCGTCGACCTCGCCGCACTGCGCGACAATATGCGGCATTTGGTCGACGTCG
Source organism: Bifidobacterium sp. (assembly GCF_050874245.1). Lineage (GTDB taxonomy): Bacteria > Actinomycetota > Actinomycetes > Actinomycetales > Bifidobacteriaceae > Bifidobacterium. The sequence goes on from NZ_JBNMKH010000120.1 coordinate 973, forward strand.
TGGGCGGGCCGCATTCCGGCACCGCCGTCATGGGCGTCGTCAAGGCGGACGCGTACGGACACGGTCTGATTCCGGCAGCCCTCGCGGCGCTGGCCGGCGGGGCCACGTGGCTCGGCACCGCGCAATCGCATGAGGCGCTGTTGCTGCGCAAGGCCGGCATCGGTCCGGACCGCTGCCATATCCTGACATGGGTATACAGCGGCGCCGAAGTGCCGTTCGACGAGCTGACCGCCAATGACATCGACATCTCCGTCGGCTCGCTCGCCGGCATCGACGGCGTCGCGGCCGCCGCACGCAGACTCGGTAAGACGGCACGTGTACATGTGAAGGTCGATTCCGGCTTCGGCCGCAACGGCTTCACGCCCGCCGGTTTCGACGCGGCGCTCGCCAAACTGGTGCCGCTCGCCAAGGAAGGCGTGCTGCACATCGTCGGCCAGTGGAGCCATCTGGCGGTCGCCGACGCACCGGACGTTCCGGAATTCGTTGCCTCCACCGACATGCAGGTCGAAACGTTCAAGGACTTCACCCGTCGTATGGAGGCGGCCGGCATTCCGCCGGAAATCCGCCACCTCGCCAACACCGCGGCGACGCTGTCCCGTCCGGAAATCCACTTCGAACTGACCCGTCCGGGCATCGGCCTGTACGGTTACGAAGCCGATCCGGCCATGGGCACGCCGTCCACGTATAGCCTGAAGCCCGCCATGACCCTGCAGGCGCAGCTCGGCACCGTCAAGGACGTGGAAGCCGGCCATGGCATCTCCTACGGCCGTACGTATCTGACCCCGTCCGACACCTCCACCGCGATCGTGCCGCTCGGCTATGCGGACGGCATCCACCGCTCCGCCTCCGGATTCGACATGGAAGGCGCCAAGCACGTGACCAAGCCCGGTGGTCCGGTGCGCGTGATGACCGCGGAAGGCCCACGCCTGTACCACGTGTCCGGCCGCGTGTGCATGGACCAGTTCATCCTCGACCTGCACGGTTCCGCCGCCGAACTCGGCATCCACGAAGGCGACAATGTGGAACTGTTCGGTCCGGGCCGTGGCGAGGATTACGCCGAACCGACCGCGGACGATTGGGGTCGTGCCGCCGACACCATCAGCTACGAGATCTTCACCTGCCTGCGCAACCGCATTCCGCGCCTGTACGAGCATGTCACGGACGTATTGTCCGCCGAGGACCTCGCCAAGCTCGACCCGGCAAGCATCCTGTAATCCCGTAAAAAGCGGCGGCAGCCGCCGCACCCATAGGAAGGCGGTGCATCATGACGAGCGAAGGATACAGCGCGTTCGACGAGGAGCGTTGGGCTCCGGAACCACCCAAATCCAGCTCCCGCACCGCCTTCCAACGCGACCGCGCCCGACTCATACACTCATCGGCATTACGTCGTCTCGGCGCGAAAACGCAGATTCTGGTGGCCGGCACGGACGATTTCGCACGTACACGGCTTACACACACGTTGGAGGTCGCGCAAATCGGTCGACAGATCGGCACTTCGCTCGGTTGCGATCCCGACGTGGTCGACTGCGCCTGCCTTGCGCACGACCTCGGCCACCCGCCGTTCGGCCATAATGGGGAACGTGCGCTCGCTGAAATCGCCCGGGACATCGGCGGTTTCGAAGGCAACGCGCAGACCCTGCGGCTGCTCACACGACTCGAGCCGAAGGTCATGTTCCCCGATGGCCGTTCCGCGGGCGTGAACCTGACCCGTGCCGCGCTTGACGCGGCAGTCAAATATCCATGGACGCTCGACGAGGCCGCTGCGCATCCGAAAGGGGAGCGCGGAGCCAAATTTTGTGTTTATCCGGACGATACGGATGTGTTCGACTGGCTCAAACGCGGCACGTCGGATCCCACACGCCGGCCCATCGAATGCCAGGTCATGGACCTTGCCGACGACATCGCCTACAGTGTGCACGACGTGGAGGACGCCATCGCCACCGGCGCGTTCGATCCAGGCGTCCTACGCGACGGCGCGGTGATCGGTGCGATAGCGGAGGACGCGCGCGCATGGTACGGCCCCCAATGGGATGGCGGCAGGCTGGTGGACGCGTTCGACCGCATGCGCCGACGTGACACGTTCCCCGACGGCTTCGATGGTTCGCGGCGCTCGTTCGCACGGCTGAAGAACATGACCAGCGAATTGATCGGCCGGTTCGCCGATTCCGTGGAACATGCCACGAAGGACACGTACGGGACCGATCCGCTGACCCGTTATCGTGGGAATCTGGTGGTTCCCGAGGAGACGGGCTACGAGATCGTGGCGCTCAAAGGCATCGCCGTGCATTTCGTCATGGCGCCCGGCGAACTCAATCCGATGCACGTCGAGGAACGCCGTATCGTCAAGGATCTGGTTGACATGTTCATGAAGGACAATCCCAGACCGTCCGCCGCATTGGAGAACGTGTTCCTCGATGATTGGCGTCGGGCCGTGGACGATGGCGCGCGGCTGCGCGTGGCCATCGACCAGGTGTCCAGTCTGACCGACGCCTCCGCGATGACGCTTCATTCCCTGCTGTGCTGAGGCCGAATGGGCTGGTAGGCTGGAGCGTATGCCGGGAATGATCAAGAAGGAAGACATAGAAAAGGTCCGCGCCGCCGCCGACCTGTACGATATCGTATCCGCGTCCGTCACGCTCAAGCCCTCCGGAACCGGCACGTACGTGGGACTGTGTCCCTTCCATGACGAGAAGACGCCGAGCTTCTCCGTGCGCCCCGCGCTCGGCGTGTGGCATTGCTTCGGCTGCGGACTTGGTGGCGACGTGTTCGGCTATGTCGAACA
>NZ_JBNMKH010000121.1:0-3735 GCF_050874245.1 Bifidobacterium sp.
AGATCGGAATGCCTTTGCCTTCGGCCTTATACAGTCGCGTGAACTCATCGCGATTCGTGGTCTTCGATTTGCCGTCGGTCAGCAGGACAATCGACACCGTATAGTCGTCGCGGTCGTCGGGCAGGTTGTGCAAAGCGACGTTCAGCGCATTGTAGACGTCGGCGTCGCCCGTGGCGATCTTCCGTTCGCCGGCGGCGAGCAGTGGCGCCGTCTGCTTGCCCTTCACGGTCTGTTCCACCTTGGCCTGTCCGTTGAATGGGATGAATACGTTGACGTCGTCGTCGCCCGGCTCGATATGGGATGCCCTCGCCTGATCGGTGTCGAGAGCGGCCTGCAGGCCTTTCACCGCGTCGCTTTTGCCCTTACCGGACATGGAGGCGGAATAGTCCACCACCCACAAGGTATAGGATGGCTTGCGTAGGATGGTCTGGTACAGGTCGAGCGCCCGTTCGATGACGTCCGACGAAGGCATGGCGATGGTCTTCAGCACCGAAGCGTTCGTATCGATGCCCCATTCCCCACGGAACGAATCCTTCACCTTCGCGGCTTTCCCATACGTCAACGCACCGTTCGCACCGGTTCTGCGCCCCGCTTCCTCGAATAGTTTCTTAGCGTTTTTCGACGTCATCGCTTTGCTGAACCGCAAGAAAGCCCGTTCCTTGCCTTGTCCGCGGTCCACATAGCCGAGCGGCGAATCGGCGACCGCGATGCCGTCGGAAGGATAGATCGCCAGCAACGGCTCCTTGTTGTTCGCCGTCAGCTTCTTATCGGCCTGTATGACAAGCGATTCGTAGTTCACCATCGAATCGTGGGAATCCGGATCGTTGACCAGCATGTCCTTGAGCCAATCGGACGAGCCGGACGAATGGTCAACGCCCGAGAGCAGGGATTTCGCGGACGATTGCAGCGACGCGTCGTCCAGATCGGTTTCGGCGAGCGCCGTATCGCCGCCGCGCAGTGCCGTCAGGAAGGCCAGATACGCCGATGCGCCGGAATTCGACTGCGTGGCGGATGTCATGGCGAACGACAGTTTTTTGGCCTTCACCGCATCCATGATGTCCTTCGTCGGCACTGGCTTCGTGGTACCGTCCGCGTTCGTCCAGCCCAATGCCTCCGCTTTGCTTCGCTTCACACCGAACACCACCGGCGTGGTGGACGTGGAAATCTGGTCCTTGACGATGTGCCCCGTATCCCCCAAAGTGATCCACATGCTGCTGGCCGGCCATACCGCATCGTAGTCCCGGCCCGCATGATGGCCCTTGTTGCGCAGCGCGTCCATGACGTCGAGCGACCCCATATAGTCGACGGTCACCGACACGTTCGCCTGTTCGGCCGCCTGCCTGACGGCGTCGCCCACTTCCTTGTTCTCCGATCCGGAGGCTATGCGTATGGATTCCTTCGAGTCAGCAACGGAGTATGTCACGCTTTTGCCACTGTCCGAGTTGCCGGCCGTCGACGCGCCGGAGGAATCTTCCGATGAACCGCACCCCGTGAACAAGCCTACAATCAAAGCGATGGCTCCCGCCGCCGCACCCAGTTTCCGTGCGTTCATCTTGTGTTGGCCCTCCGTTCATTTTTGCGCCAAAAACAGTTCAGCGCGTCCGGAAAACCTTCCGAACGCGCTGAAAAAGATGTTCTGTTATATGCAGACGATTATAATCCGTTCTTTCCTCACGGTATCCAAACCGTTTCACTTTTCTCCATTTGCCGTTTCCTTTATTTCCTGATCTCGCGATCCTCCGTTCGGAAAAAGGTCCGTAAGAGGACGTAGCCGACGCCGCCTATACTTGGTGCGGCGGAATCGCAAATAATGCGACGGCTTTTCACGCGGACCGCCGATCGCGATATAACGTGTTCCAAGACGGAAAGGTAGGCAAAGGCAGGCATATGGGCAGCTTCAATCGCAGGCAGGATGCCGACGACCTCATCGACTACGTCAACAACGGGTGGCTGAGCTCCGTCGAATTCGACGGACCGACCTTCCTGTGGAACCACATGATCCGCGAGGCGAGTCAGGAGGACGCCGAACACCGCAACGATGTGCCGGTCGCGAGCCTTTCCGACGCCGACATGGTCATCAACATGCCCATGCAGTGGTATTTCGACGCACTCGCCTCCATGGTGCCCACCGCCGAACGCACTGATGGCGGCGTGGAGATTCCACGCATCGATATGCCGACGTTCTCGATTGATTCGCAGGCGTTGTCCGGCGTGGACGCGGTGGTGGGCAATGCGGTGATCAGCACGCGATGGCTCGACGCGGTCGGCAATCTCACCAAGGCAGTGGAGATGACCGCGCGTTTCGTCGGCAACGTGGCCGACCGCGACAACGAGGGCTTCGACTATCTGAAGGATCTCATCCAGACTGTGCGCGTGTACATGGACGCCGTCGCCTGCAATGCCGACCCGATGACCGGAGAGCAGGCGTTGCGCATGGTCACGCAGGTGGCATGCAATGAGGATTTCCGGCTCAATGCCATGCAGATGGTGGAGCTGCTGTCCTGCGGGCTTTCCTTCGCGCAGTGGGATGACACGCGCATGTTCGCGTATGACGCATTGAATAAGGGCATTGCCGCGATGCGTGATTTCGCCGCGAAATCCGGCAATGGTAATAATGGCAATGGCACGGACACTACCATGCATGGCTCCGCCGGCACGCAATCGCGGGGTATCCGCACGGATACGGACGTTGTGGATGGTGCGAAAGACACGAATACGACGAATCCATCCGCACACGACGGCGATGGTTCCGTCGCAGACGATTCGTCAGCACTCTCCCCCGAGGAATTGAACGATCTCGCGATGCTTGACCCGTCTCTGCTTTCGCAACGGCAGCTTGCACAGACCGCGCAGAACCAGTTCGACCATGCCGTGCAGTTTCTGCGTCATGATCTGATGAGAATCAGTGGCGACAGCGATGAGGCGGACCGGTTCCTGCGCGACAACCATACTTCCGAGCCGCTTGCGGACGCGTACGCGGCGCGTCTGATCGCCGCCGAAAGATGGCAGGATCTGCTGAATTTCGTCGATTTGGTGGAACGCGATACGCCAAACCAGACCACGGTGATGTTTCCCGAGGAAGTGGTACCGTACGAATGGGAGACGATTCGGGAGGCCGCTTTGGAGGCGCTCGGCCGCGGCGACGAATTGGTTGCGATGTACCAGGAAAGACTGGACGACACGTACGATCCGAACACCGAACTCAATCATATGAAATTGCAGGCCTGGCTGCAGTCCGACGCCGGCGACGCCTCCGATGATACCTTCTGATTCAGCCGGTAAAATCCACGCATCTTCATTCCAAGCCAATACCGAATCGGGCTTTCCGGAGCGGTGCGTCCCGCGGGAGATGGACAAAAGGGTCTTGCGGAGCTCTCCATGAGGGGTCCGGTTGGAATTGGGAGGCCCGGAGGGACAAAGTCCCGGATGAGGGGAAGACCACACGGGACAGGAAAACCGGATGCCCCGGAAACATGCGCCCCACAACAACCCGGAAGACAAGGCTTAGGATACGACAATCCAGCGGACGGATCATGCGGGAATACAAAAAATCCCCCGGGAGCCATAACGGCTCGACCGGGGAACCCGACGTTCAAAGCGGCGGCGTGCTACTCTCCCACACCCTCTCGAGTGCAGTACCATCGCCGCGCCTGGCCTTAGCTACCGGGTTCGGAATGGGACCGGGCGTCTCACCAGGGCTATGACCACCGCAAAACCATGGTCAACGGCAAGGAA
>NZ_JBNMKH010000122.1:0-3733 GCF_050874245.1 Bifidobacterium sp.
CGCACGGCATCGCTTACGTCAATCGATTGACGATTTACTTTCTTCAGGAAAGGATAAACCGCGCGCGATACAATACGGTACCGATGACACGCAAGATGACACGCAAAACCAATCGGAGCGGAAACAGCGGAGGCAAAACCGGCGGAAACCAGTCCAGCAACCGCAAAAACAGCAATCGTAAGACAGGCAATCGCAAATCCCTTATTCCAAAGAATCTTCGCCGAAAACTGCGTAAAACATGGAACAAGGCGAGTCTCAAACAACGCATCGGCATGATCGCCACGACACTGGTGGCGACGGTCGCGGCGATAGCCATCATCGCCGGCCTGATCCGCTTCGTCGGCTGGCGCGTGCAGATCAGCGAAGCGAAAGCGGCACAGAGCGAGATGCAATCGCTGTACGATTTCAATCCGGGAAACATCATATCCGACGGCGCGTTCTTCAACGGCAACGCACTGAGCGAGCGGCAGGTGCAGACCATCCTCGACCAGCAGGGCGCGGCGTGCACCGGCGACAAGTGCCTGAAGACCATGACGTTCACCACGCAATCGCAGGCGGCGGACGAATACTGCCGGACCTACGAGGGCAAGGAGAACGAAAGCGCCGCCGCGATCATCTACAAGGCGGGCAACGCGTGCGGCATCAGCCAGAAAGTGCTGCTTACCGTGCTGCAGAAGGAGCAGCACCTGCTCACCTCCACAGATCCAAGCGATTTCCAATTCAAATCGGCGATGGGCCTGAGCTGTCCGGATGACGCGAACTGCGATACGAAATACGCCGGATTCTTCAACCAGGTGTACGGTGCGGCGAAGCGATACCAGTACTACGTGCGTCATGAATCGCAATACGCCTACCACGCCGGCGCGCTCAACTACGTACGGTACAATCCGAACGCGGGTTGCGGCGGCAGCGACGTCTATATCGAGAACAAGGCGACCGCGCTGCTGTACATCTACACGCCCTACCAGCCGAATGAGGCCGCGCTGAAGGCCGGCGCCGGCGAAGGCGACGAGTGTTCGACTTATGGCAACCGCAATTTCGTAATCATCTACAATTCGATGTTCGGCAACCCACGCGGCTGAGACATCCCCGAAAGTGAACGAGGGGCCGTCATCCGGATGCCCCGGACAACGGTCCCTCGTGATCCATCGCGCGATCACAGCTTCGGCAGATACTTCTTCAGTTCGAACGGCGTGACCTGTCGACGATACTCGTTCCACTCCTGACGCTTGTTGCGCAGGAAGTATTCGAACGCGTGCTCGCCGAGGACGCTCGCGACGAAATCGGATTTCTCCATGATCTTCAGCGCCTCATCAAGCGATTCCGGCAACGGCTGGATGCCCATGGCCTGACGCTCGGCGTCGGTGAGCTCCCACACGTCGTCGCTGGTGGGCTCGCCCAGCTGCATTTGCTTGTCGATGCCGTCGAGACCGGCTGCGAGCAGCACGGAATACGCGAGGTACGGATTGGCGACCGGGTCGAGTGCGCGAAATTCCATACGTGCGGAATTGCCTTTGCCGGGCTTGTACTGCGGGATGCGCAGCAACGCGGAGCGATTGTTGTGGCCCCAGCAGATGTAGCTCGGCGCTTCGGCACCGCCCCACAGACGCTTGTAGGAGTTGACGTACTGGTCGGTGACAGCGCAAATCTCAGCCGCATGGTGCAGGATGCCGGCCGCGAACTGTCGTGCGGTGACGGACATGTTGAATTCCTGCCCGGCCTCGTAGAACGCGTTGGCGTCACCTTCGAACAGGCTCAAGTGCGTGTGCATGCCGGAGCCCGGAGCGTCGGCGAGAGGCTTCGGCATGAAGCTGGCATGAATGCCTCGCTCCAGCGAAATCTCCTTGACGACGGTGCGGAAGGTCATGATGTTGTCGGCCGTGGTGAGCGCGTCCGCATATCGCAGATCGATCTCGTTCTGGCCTGGCCCCGCCTCGTGGTGCGAGTACTCCACCGAGATGCCCATCTGCTCGAGCATGTTGACGGTGGCGCGGCGGAAGTCCATGCCGGGGCTGCGCGGCACATGGTCGAAGTAGCCGCCCTCATCGATTGGCTTCGGAGTCTGCGCCCAGTCATCCTGCTTTTCAAACAGATAGAATTCAATCTCCGGATGCACGTAGAAGGTGAAACCCTTCTCCTTGGCCTTGGCCAGCGCTTGCTTGAGCACGTGGCGCGGGTCACCCAAGGACGGCTCACCATCAGGCGTGAGCACGTCGCAGAACATGCGCGCGGTGCCCTGAGGACCACCTCTCCAGGGAAGAATCTGGAACGTCGACGGATCGGGTTTGACGATCATGTCGTCTTCGGACACACGGGTAAGGCCTTCCACCGCGGAACCGTCGAATCCGAGACCTTCCTCGAATGCCGCTTCCAATTCCGCCGGAGCGATGGCCACGGACTTCAGCGTTCCCAACACATCCGTGAACCATAGACGAATGAAACGCACGTCGCGTTCCTCGACCGTGCGCAAAGCAAACTCTTGCTGTTTATCCATAGTGCCCAATCGTTCCATGCGCATGTTACGAACATCGTTAACACGCGTCGTGTCGCACGATTCCGTTTTCAAGGCGAAATTTCGAATCGTGACACATCAACCGATATAGAAATACCCCCTTACCTTCCTCTCCACGCCGTTTTCGCATGGATTTTGAGAGTTGGGGGTATTGATATGGGGTCGACTGTGTCACAATTCGAAATTTCGATCTAAAAATCGAGTCGTGACACATTTGCGACTATTGAAACGCGCCAAATGCTCTCAGAGTGCGACTTCGAGCGCTTCCTCCAGCGTGAAGGCGCGCGCGTACAGCGACTTGCCGAGAATCGCGGAGTCCACGCCCAACTCGGCGAGCTCCTTGATGTTCCGCAGATCATCGAGCTTGGAGATGCCGCCGGACGCGGTGACCTTCGCATCGGTACGGGAGGCCACTTCGCGCAGCAGCTCGATGTTCGGGCCGCTCATCATGCCGTCGCGGGCCACATCGGTGACCACGTAACGGGAGCAACCGACGGAATCAAGGAACTTCATGGTCTCGAACAGGTCGCCGCCTTCCTTCACCCAGCCACGAGCGGCAAGGGTGTGTCCGCGCACGTCGAGACCAACGGCCACACGGTCGCCATACTTCTTGATGACGGAGGCGGTCCAGTCGGGATTCTCCAAGGCCGCGGTGCCGATGTTCACACGCGCCGCGCCGGCTTCCAAAGCCGCATCAAGCGACGCATCATCGCGTACGCCGCCGGACATCTCGATGTTGACCTTGTCGCCCAGCTCCTTAACGATGGCGCGCAGCTGGTCACGGTTGTTCCCAGTGCCGAACGCGGCGTCGAGATCGACCAGGTGAATCCATTCGGCACCCGATTCCATCCACGTGCGGGCGGCCTCCAGCGGGGAACCATAATCGGTTTCGGAGCCGGATTCGCCCTGACGCAGGCGCACGGCCTTGCCATCACGGACATCGACGGCGGGAAGCAGCGTCAAAGACATGTCTTACCTTTCGTTCCATATACCGGACGGTTTTTCGGCCGTCCGACGATTCTTGCGATTCTACGGTTTGTTTTGCGGATTGCGGCGTCCGCCATCATGCGGTCAGAACGTCGCGACCCAGTTGCGCAGCAGCTGGGCTCCGGCTTCTGCGGATTTCTCCGGATGGAACTGCGTGGCGAACAGCGGGCCGCGTTCGTATGCGGCGACGAAACGGCTGCGTCCGTACGTGCACCACGTCACATGCTCCTGCGC
>NZ_JBNMKH010000123.1:0-3653 GCF_050874245.1 Bifidobacterium sp.
GGATACTGGATGTTGACGTACTTGTTCTTGAGATAACCGGCCATCTGCAGATGCCCCGGCACTTCGATCGCGCCGAAATCGCCATCCCTGAAATCAGCGCCCGCGAACGGCGCGTCCGCCACATCCACGTCACGCGCCTGCTCGACGCGCACCTTCCATTCGCCGTCGAGGCTCTGCTTCGGTTCCGTCGTTTCGCCGATGACGTAACGGTGGTTGGAATGCGCCGGCTTGCGGTTCGCTGCGAACACCGTCGGATCGGTGAGCCAGCTTGCACTTGCCGTGGTTGCATGTACGATTGCGAGTTCGGCTGTATCTGCCATCTTGCATCCCCCTGTATTACTTGGTGTCACTGCATCGTTGCGGTTGCGCCGTGCGATGTTGCACGACCGTTTAGTAATGAATTTTACTAACTACCGATAATATATCACACTTCATGGTATCGTGCACCCGTCGCGTGCCATGCATCGTTCCGCCACATGTCCATTTTTCACACGCCGAGGATGTGCGATAATAACAGAATGCGCCGATGGCGTCCGCCCGGTGCCCACAACCGCGCAGCGTTGCCTCGCCTTTGCAAAATGCTTGCGATTCCGCGGATTTTCGATTTCCGCGATTCGAGGCATACGTAAGACGGGGGAGAGCTGACTACTCCGCGGCGCTCCCAAGGAGATCACCATGGATGATCGCAAGAAAGATCAGTCCATCCAGTCCCATGCCAATTTTGACGGCGATTCCGCTACGGGCGATCGCACGCAGATTCGGCAGGAACAGCAAAACCAGCAGCCGCCACAAATCGACCCGTCGCTTGCCGACGCGCAAGCCGTGGCCGCATCGCTCGGCGTCGATCCGAACACCGGTCTGAGCCAAGCCGAAGCTGAACGCCGACTCGCGCAATACGGGCCGAACGAGCTCGCATCCGCACCACCCGTGCCAAAATGGAAGAAGTTCCTGGCGCAGTTCAAAGACCCCCTCGTCTACCTGCTGCTCGCTGCCACCGGCATCTCGCTCATCGCATGGTTCATCGAAAAAGCCAACGCTGCGCCAGGCGCGGAAGGCGGCGAAATACTGCCGTTCGACGCCATCGTCATTGTGCTTATCCTTATCGTCAACGCGGTACTCGGCTACATTCAGGAATCGAAAGCGGAAGAAGCCGTCGAAGCGCTCTCCCAAATGACCGCGCCGCAAACCAACGTGCTGCGCGACGGCAAAATCGCACGCATCAACACCGTCGACGTGGTGCCGGGAGACATGGTCGTGCTCGGTGAAGGCGACTCCATTCCCGCCGACGGACGTCTGCTCGCCGCCGCCAGCCTGCGCGTGGCGGAAGCGAGCCTGACCGGTGAAAGCGTACCGGTCGGCAAAAACGTCGACACACTTGCCGAAGCCAAGGCCTTGGGCGATCGCGCCAATATGGTGTTCAACGGCACGTCCGTGACGCAAGGCACCGGCCGCGCAATCGTGACGAGCACCGGCATGCGCACGCAGGTCGGTAAAATCGCGGACCTTCTGCAGGCCACGGATGATGATGACAGTCCGCTGCAGAAGGAAATGAACTACGTTTCCAAGATTCTCGGCATCGCGGTGTGCATTATCGCGGCGGTCGTGCTGGTGGCGCTTGCGCTGACCGAAGGCTTCAACGACATCCACGACGTAATCGATTCGCTGCTGCTATCCGTTTCGCTGGCCGTCGCGGCCGTGCCGGAAGGGCTCGCCGCGATTCTGACAGTCGTGCTCGCGCTCGGCGTGCGCCGCATGGCCGAACATCATGCGATCGTCAAGAAACTGCATTCCGTGGAAACGCTCGGTTCCGCGTCGGTGATCTGCTCCGACAAAACCGGCACGCTCACCCGCAACGAGATGACGGTGGAACGCGTGGTCACGCCGAGCGGTGAGGTGCAGCTGACCGGCACCGGCTATGCGCCGGAAGGCAGAATGGTTGCGATTTCCGATGCCGGGCTTACATCCACCCCGTCGCCCGCGCAGGAAGCGGCACAGCTTGAAGCCGTCGCCACGCTCGCAGTGGGCGCGCTGGCCAACGACGGCGAACTGCGCGAAAACACAGGTGCCGGCGATGGTTCCGCTGCTTCCGACATAACGTGGGAAGCCGTCGGCGACCCGACCGAAGTGTCGCTTATCGTCGCCGCACGCAAGGTGAAGGCCGATCGCAAATACGCCAACTACACGCGCGTGGGCGAGATTCCCTTCACTTCCGATCGCAAACGCATGACCGTCGTCGCGCAGGATAACACTGATGCCGGGCGTCTCACCGTCTTTGCTAAAGGCGCCCCCGACGTGCTGCTCGGCTACTGCAGCCGCATCGCGGTCAACGGTGCCGTACGACCGATGACGCAAGGCGATCGCCAGCAGATCCTCGCCGCCGTGGAACGCCTGTCCGCCGAAGCGTATCGTACGCTGGGCCAGGCGTACCGGCCACTCGGCACCGCGTCGCTCGCCGCAGTGCCGGGCGTGCGCATCAACGCCGCCGGTCACGTCGCCGACATCGCCGACCAAAGCGATGTGCTGGAAAGCGACTTGATCTGGGTCGGCATGGTCGGCATCATCGATCCGCCGCGTACCGAAGTGCGCGATTCCGTCGCCGAAGCGCATCGCGCCGGCATCCGCACCGTCATGATTACCGGTGACCATCCGCTTACCGCGGCACGCATCGCCAGCGATCTGGGCATCATCGAAACAGACCGGAACGGCAGTGCGGCCGGCGCCGACGACCTGAGCGGCAAAGTGCTCACCGGCGTTCAACTCGACGAGCTGCCGGACGAGCAAGCGTTCGACAACGCCACCCGCGAAATATCCGTGTACGCGCGCGTTGCGCCGGAACACAAGCTGAAAATCGTCGAATCGCTGCAACGGCAAGGCAATATCGTGGCCATGACGGGCGATGGCGTGAACGACGCCCCCGCCGTCAAAACCGCGGACATCGGCGTGGCCATGGGCATCACCGGCACCGAAGTGACCAAGCAGAGTGCCAAGATGATCCTCGCCGACGACAACTTCAGCACCATCGTCGAGGCGGTACGCGAAGGCCGTGGCATTTTCGACAACATCCGTAAGTTCCTGCGCTATCTGCTGAGCTCCAACGTCGGCGAGGTGTTCACCGTCTTCGGCGGTGTGATGCTCGCCGGATTCCTCGGCATCACCCAGCCTGGCAGCCAAGGTGTCACCGTGCCGCTGCTCGCCACGCAGCTGCTGTGGATCAACCTGCTTACCGACGCAGCTCCGGCGCTCGCCATGGGTGTCGACCCGTCCACCGACGACGTGATGGCACGCAAACCGCGCAAACTCACCGATCGCGTGATCGACGGACAGATGTGGGGCGACATCATTTTCATCGGTTTGATTATGGCTGCCGTCACGCTGATTGGCATGGACATGCACCTCGCCGGAGGTCTGTTCACGGACCGTTCCGTGGATGCTGTCGGACATGATGCGCAAATGACTGAGGCGCGCACGATGGGCTTCACCATCCTTGTGTTTGCGCAGATGCTCAACGCGCTGTGCTCTCGCTCGCACGACCAATCGGTGTTCGTTGGACTGTTCGCTAACAAATGGCTGTGGGGTGCGATTGCGTTGTCTGCGCTGTTGCAGGTGGTGGTGATTTACGTGCCGTTCCTCAACACCGCGTTCGGCACGATGCC
>NZ_JBNMKH010000124.1:0-3584 GCF_050874245.1 Bifidobacterium sp.
ATTCGAGGCGTGATCGTCATGGCCTATTCGAATTCCAAGGGGCTTCTGGCTGTGGCCACCGGCAACAAGTCGGAGCTGGCCTGCGGCTATTCCACGATTTACGGCGACGCGGTCGGCGGCTACGCGCCGATCAAGGATTTGCTCAAGACCCGTGTGTGGGAGATTTCCCGTTGGCGCAACAAGGCCGCGGCCGCTGGCATGGGCATCGGGGGACTTCACATCGTGGGCAACGAGCAGGGGAGCACGGGCGTTCCCCTGCCGGACGGTGTGATGATTCCCGTCAATTCAATTGAGAAGGCGCCTTCCGCCGAGCTGCGTCCCGGTCAGAAGGATTCCGATTCGTTGCCGGAGTACGCGTTGCTTGACCAAGTGCTGGCGATGTACATCGAGCATGCGCACGGCCGGGCCGATTTACTTGCCGACGGCTTCGACGAGGCTACCGTGGACACAGTCATGCGGCTGGTGGACCGCGCCGAATGGAAGCGCCGCCAGTATCCGCTTGGTCCGAAAGTGACGGCGTTGGCGTTCGGCCGTGACCGTCGTCTGCCGGTGACCAACGCGTTCCGCGAGTGACGGCGATGTACGCAACAGGGAGACGTGTGGCCGCAACCCGGATGGGCAGCCACGCATTGCACGAAGGAGGCCGACATGGAGCGTCAATGGTATTTCAACACCGTCACTGAACAGCCGGAACTGGGCATGATTTCTCCGGCAAGCCACCGCATGGGGCCGTACAGGACCCGTGAGGACGCGCTCGATGCATGGAAGATCGTGCAGGAGCGCAATCTCAAATGGGAGGAGCAGGATCGCGAATGGAAACGATGGTCCGCTGACTTCGGCTCTTCCCCCGAAAAATAAACCATCGACGAAAGCCACGCCTGATTGTGATTTATGTCACTAATTTCAGGTGTGGCTTTCATGTTTTTCACAGACACCGGCCATTACAATCGACAAGTAGCGACGACGTAACGATGCGTCGCCAACCAAACACCCAGAAGGAGTGGAAATGGCAGCAGTTGATGCAACGGCGGTCTCCCAGGAAGAACTTGAGGCCAAGGCCTGGGAAGGTTTCGCTGAGGGCAACTGGCAGAAGGACATCGATGTCCGTGACTTCATTCAGAAGAACTACACGCCGTATGAGGGCGATGAGTCCTTCCTGGCGGATGCCACCGAGAAGACCAAGCACCTGTGGAAGTACCTCGATGACAACTATCTGGCCGTGGAGCGCAAGCAGCGCGTTTACGACGTGGACACCCATACTCCGGCCGGCATTGATGCCTTCCCGGCGGGTTACATCGACTCCCCGGAAGTGGACAATGTGATCGTCGGTCTGCAGACCGACGTGCCGTGCAAGCGCGCCATGATGCCGAACGGCGGCTGGCGTATGGTCGAGCAGGCCATTAAGGAGGCCGGCAAGGAGCCCGATCCGCAGATCAAGAAGATCTTCACCAAGTACCGTAAGACCCACAACGACGGCGTCTTCGGTGTCTACACCAAGCAGATCAAGCTTGCCCGCCACAACAAGATCCTCACCGGTCTGCCGGATGCCTATGGCCGTGGCCGTATCATCGGTGACTATCGTCGTGTGGCACTGTACGGCGTGAACACCCTGATTAAGTTCAAGCAGCGCGACAAGGACTCCATCCCGTACCGCAACGACTTCACGGAGCCGGAGATCGAGCACTGGATCCGCTTCCGCGAGGAGCATGACGAGCAGATCAAGGCTCTGAAGCAGCTGATCAATCTCGGCAACGAGT
Organism: Bifidobacterium sp.; assembly: GCF_050874245.1. GTDB lineage: Bacteria > Actinomycetota > Actinomycetes > Actinomycetales > Bifidobacteriaceae > Bifidobacterium. The sequence goes on from NZ_JBNMKH010000124.1 coordinate 1,758, forward strand.
ATGGTCTCGACCTGTCCCGCCCGGCGCAGACTGCGCAGGAGGCAGTGCAGTGGACTTATATGGGCTACCTCGCCTCCATCAAGAGCCAGGATGGCGCCGCCATGTCCTTCGGCCGTGTCTCCAACTTCTTCGACATCTACTTCGAGCGTGACCTCAAGGCCGGCAAAATCACCGAGACCGACGCCCAGGAGATCATCGACAACCTGGTCATGAAGCTGCGCATCGTGCGCTTCCTGCGTACCAAGGACTATGACGCGATCTTCTCCGGCGATCCGTACTGGGCGACCTGGTCTGACGCCGGCTTTGGCGACGATGGCCGCACCATGGTCACCAAGACCTCGTTCCGTCTGCTCAATACCCTGACCCTCGAGCACCTCGGACCCGGCCCCGAGCCGAACATCACCATCTTCTGGGATCCGAAGCTGCCGGAAGCCTACAAGCGCTTCTGCGCCAGAATCTCCATCGACACTTCGGCCATCCAGTACGAGTCCGACAAGGAAATCCGCTCCCACTGGGGCGACGACGCCGCCATCGCATGCTGCGTCTCCCCGATGCGCGTGGGCAAGCAGATGCAGTTCTTCGCCGCCCGCGTGAACTCCGCCAAGGCGCTGCTGTACGCCATCAATGGCGGCCGCGACGAGATGACCGGCATGCAGGTCATCGACAAGGGCGTCATCGACCCGATCAAGCCGGAGGCCGACGGCTCCCTGGACTACGAGAAGGTCAAGGCCAACTACGAGAAGGCCCTCGAATGGTTGTCCGAAACCTATGTGATGGCTCTGAACATCATCCATTACATGCATGATAAGTACGCGTACGAGTCCATCGAGATGGCCCTGCACGACAAGGAGGTCTACCGCACCCTCGGCTGCGGCATGTCCGGCCTGTCCATCGCGGCCGACTCCCTGTCCGCATGCAAGTACGCCAAGGTCTACCCGATCTACAACAAGGACGCTAAGACCACTCCGGGCCATGAGGACGAGTACGTCGAAGGCGCGGACGACGATCTGATCGTCGGCTACCGCACCGAAGGCGACTTCCCGATCTACGGCAACGACGACGACCGTGCCGACGACATCGCCAAGTGGGTCGTCTCCACCGTCATGGGCCAGGTCAAGCGCCTGCCGGTGTACCGCGACGCCGTCCCGACCCAGTCCATCCTGACCATCACCTCCAACGTGGAGTACGGCAAGGCCACCGGCGCCTTCCCGTCCGGCCACAAGAAGGGCACCCCGTACGCTCCGGGCGCCAACCCGGAGAACGGCATGGATTCCCACGGCATGCTGCCGTCCATGTTCTCGGTCGGCAAGATCGACTACAACGACGCGCTCGACGGCATTTCGCTGACCAACACCATCACCCCTGATGGCTTGGGCCGCGACGAGGACGAGCGCATCAGCAACCTGGTAGGCATTCTGGACGCCGGCAACGGCCATGGCCTGTATCACGCCAACATCAACGTGCTGCGCAAGGAGCAGCTCGAGGACGCCGTCGAACATCCGGAGAAGTATCCGCACCTGACCGTGCGCGTCTCCGGCTATGCGGTGAACTTCGTCAAGCTCACCAAGGAACAGCAGCTCGACGTGATTTCCCGTACGTTCCACCAGGGAGCCGTTGTTGACTGACGGTCCTATCGGACGGATGACCGCCGCCATATGAGACGGCGATGAAGGTAAGGGGCGGAGCTGAACCGCACCCCGATTGTTGGACTGAAGAAATTCAGATTCAATGATCGGAGGTGCGGTTCTTTCGTATGCGCGAGGATCGAAGGAAACACTACGACGACGGGTTCCGGCGCGAGGCACTGGAACTCATCAAGGCAGGAGC
>NZ_JBNMKH010000125.1:0-3501 GCF_050874245.1 Bifidobacterium sp.
GTATTATTTTCTCTTGCGGTGATCATAGCCTAGGTGAGACGCCCGGTCCCATTCCGAACCCGGAAGCTAAGGCCTAGCACGGCGATGGTACTGCACTCGAGAGGGTGTGGGAGAGTAGCAAGTCGCCGCGTTTACTCTTTTTAAATCCCGAGTCGAGCCGAGCTCCTCGGGATTTTTCATATGCGAATCAGCTGGCATGTCCTTCCGAAACCGTGTTTTTCGGAACTACGTCCTTTTCGAAGACGGAATCGAGAATCGGTCAAGGGTCATGGAATCCATGACAAGGTCGCCCATATAATATATAAAACGTATATACGCTTTATATAAATGGATACCAGAACGTGTATCTAAAACTTAAGGAGACGATCGTCTGATGACGGCCAGAAAATCGAATGGCGGCGCGAAGGCCGCGGCTGCCGCATCGTTGACCGGCGTGCAGGGCGCCCGCAGGCGCGTCAACGGCGAACGTGTGCTCATGAGCTTCAAGATTCCGTCCGATCTGAAGATGATGTTGCAGGAGAACGCGCGCGAACGCGGCACCACCGCCAGCCGCATCATCATCGACGGCATCCGTCATGAGCTCGGTCTCGACGACTGAGGCACCACGTACGGAAACCGGCGCGGCCATCTATGAAAACCACGTCGGATAAGCACGCGATAACCATTACGGACGCGAATTTCGGAAAGTTGGGAAGAGCATGGCTCAGTCAAGAGCGCGCCGACCGCAGACTTCGGCGGGCAAATCGGCCAAAACATCCGCAGCGAGGCCCGTGAAGCCGTTGCGCACGCTGAAACAAGGAAGAAAACACCGTGTGCGCAACTTCATCTGCGCCGTGGTCGCCTTCGTCTTCTCGCTTGCGGCGCTGCTGGGAACGGCCACGCATATCCTGCCGGAAGAATTGCAGGCGTTGCCGTACATGCCGGTGGTCGTTTCCTTGGTGCCGTGGTTCACGCTGCTTGCCGTGGTCGCATTGATCTGTGGTATTGTCTCCAAACGCGTGATGTCCACTGTGGTGGCCGTTCTGGCGATCGCGTTGCAGGTGTTCTGGCAGTATCCGTTCTTCTACGGTTCCACGCAACTGCCGCGTGCGGCGGTCGCGGCGGTGTCCGGCGAGAACGTCAACACGGACGATGGTTATGCCCGGCTGATGACGTGCAACGTGTACAAGGGGCGTGCGGACGCGCGCGAGATCGTGGATCTGGTGCGTAGCGAGCATGTCGAGGTGCTCGCGTTGCAGGAGACGACCGACGATTTCGTGAACGCGTTGAACAGCGCCGGCATCGCCGCTTATCTGCCGTATTCGCAGGTGGCCAGTTCGGATGGCGTGTACGGCAACGGAATATGGTCGGCGAGCCCGCTTTCCGATCCATCCGACGACGACGTCGATTCGAGCGCGTCCTTCATGCCCGGTGCGACCATCTCGTTCAACGGGGGAAGCTCGCAGGTGCGTTTCGTGTCAGTACACACCACGTCGCCGACGAACGGTTACTGGCAGCAATGGAAACGGTCGCTCGACGAACTGGCGAAACTTCGTTTCGACACCGGACGCCGATACATTTTCATGGGCGATTTCAACGCGACCTACGACCATACGCCGTTCCGTAATTTTCTGGGAAACCGTTTTTCCGACGCCGCCCGACAGGCCGCGAACGGATTGAAATTCAGTTGGCCGGCGAACATCGACTACGTGCCAACGTTCGCCGGAATCGACCATATCGTGCTGGATTCCGGCATGCGGGCCGGTCAGGTGCGTACGGTCAAAGTGGATGGCAGCGACCATAAGGCGCTGCTGGCGATTGTGCGCATCGACTAGCCCGCATCCGGATTGCGTTCGGATCGCGCCCGGCCCTGTCCGGCCCTCGTTCGGAGGCGGACGGTCTAATTAATCCTCTACCGGGCCATACGTTCGGTCCAACGCCTGCCGGAGGTCCGCGATCAGATCGTCGGGCTCCTCCAGGCCGATGGACAGGCGGATCGCGCCGGCATGTATGCCCGCGGCGGTGAGCTCGTCAAGCGTCAGTTCCGGGTGGGTGACGACGAACGGGTCAACCGCCAGGGACTTCGAATCGCCGAGATTGGCCTGCAGGCTGAACAGCTTCAGGGCGTCGAGCGTGGCGCGCTTGTGCTCGACCGTATCCAAATCGAACGTGATTATCGTGCTGCCGTTCCTCTTGAGGTATTTCCTCGCCCAATCCCGATAGCCATAGCCATTCGCGTCCGGATGATACACCCTTCCCACGCGGGGGTCGCCATCGAGATATCGCGTCACGGTCCGCGCGGTCTCAAGCTCCTTATCGAGACGCGCGGTCAGCGTCTCCAGGCCGACCAGCGTCAGATAACTGTTGAACGGGCTGGGCGACGAGCCGAGCAAAGTGACGAGGAAGGCCCTCAACCTCGTCGTGAAAGGCGCGTTCGGAGCGATCTCCAACACGCTGCGCTCCCTTCCGTCGCGCGTCTTGAAGAACCACGCCTTGCGTGAGAACTGCGGGTAGCGTTCGTTGTCCGCGTAGTCGAACGTGCCGTTCTCCAATACGACGCCGCCGATCGCGTTGCCATGGCCGTTGATGGCCTTCGTGGTCGAATACACCACGATGTCGGCTCCGAAATTGAAGGGATTGAGCAGGTAGGGCGTGGCGACCGTGTTATCCACTATGAGGACGATGCCATGCCTGTGCGCGACTTCGGCGAGCGACTCGAGGTCCGCGATGGCGTTCAGGGGATTCGAGACGCTTTCCACGAGCAGGGCCTTGGTGTCGGGGCGGATCGCCTCCTCCCAGGACTTCGGATCGTCCGGATTGCGGGCGATGTCGATATCGATGCCGTAATCCGGCAGGATGTTGGAGAACGCGGCGACCGTGCCTCCGTAAAGACGGTACGAGGTCAGTATCCGTCCGCCGCCCGCGGCGATGTTGAGGATCGTGTCGCTGAGCGCCGCGAGACCGGAGGATGTCGCCACCGCGCCTTCCACGTCATGAAGGGCCGCCAGACGCTTTTCGAGTATGCCGGTCGTCGGGTTGGAGATGCGTGTGTAGATGTCGTCGACGAGTTCGAACGAGGCGATCTGCGTGGCGTGCTCCTCGTCTCGCAACGCGTATGCGGCCGTTGCATAGATGGGAACGCTGCTGGAGTTGTGGTGCTCCGCCGGATTGTAGCCCGCGTGCAGGGCGAGTGATGAGAATGATGCGGCCGCGTCTGACGGTGTCCGTCCGGGTGTCTGCGCGGAGGTCTGTCCGACGGTGTTCTGCTGGTTGTTGCTCATGATGGAAAGTCCTTTCAATAGGCCGTGGTCCGACGGTTGGGACGGCTATGCGGCAATGATGGGAATCGAGATTGAATCGAATGAATCGAGATTGAATCGGAAAGGACTGGAACGGTTGTTGGATGAACCGGTGTGATGGATGATAGCACATCGGAAGATATTGCCCGCCGTTTTGGCCAATATTAAAAATTATATTGTCTTATTAATTCCTTTTGAAAAGCGGGAAAGATGATTCCTTATA
>NZ_JBNMKH010000126.1:0-3425 GCF_050874245.1 Bifidobacterium sp.
CCTTCCAGAAACGCCTCATAGCGTTACTCCCTTCTAGGTTTCTTCATCGCAAGAGCCAAAGCAAGCTACATGCTCTTTTAGTATCGCCCCCCCCCGTGGACTTAAACCGCCCTATCGCGGAGCCAGGGAAACCAAGATTGGGGAACCAGCCGAAAATCGACAGTTACCAATTGGTATGTTATGATGGAATCGTTTGCATAACGTGGTGCAATGAGGCATCACTCAGGCAATGAAGCAGAGAGAGGTAAACGATGTCATTAGTTGATGATTTAGTTACGGCGATGTCCGCATGGCCGGAAGTGGAGGCCATCACATTGGGCGGTTCGCGCGCCACCGGAGACGACGACGGAAAGTCCGACTACGACGTGTATGTGTACGTCACCGCAACCGTGCCGGCGGAGCGCCGACGCCGGTTGCTCGACAAATACTGCGGTCATATGGAAATCGACAACGATTTCTGGGAGACGGAGGACGACTGCACGCTCAACGACGGCGTCGGAATCGACATCCTGTACCGCGATCTGGACCGGTTCTCGGACAACGTCGCCGACGTGGTGGAACGATTCCACGCCAACAACGGCTACACGACATGCATGTGGCACAATCTGCTCACCAGCAAAATCCTGTTCGACCGCGACGGCCGGTACGCCGCGGCCCGCCAGCGTTTCGATGTGCCGTTCCCGGAACCGCTACGGCGCAACATCATCAACCGCAACATGCGCCTGCTCACCGGCAATCTGCCGTCGTATGACAGACAGATCCGCACAGCAGCGAGCCGAGGCGACAAAATCGCCGTCAACCATCGCATCGCCGCGTTCATGGAATCGTATTTCGATGTGCTGTTCGCACTGAACCACCGCACCCATCCCGGCGAGAAGCGCCTCGACAGGATCGCCGAGCGCGATTGCGCCATCCTGCCCGAGGATTTCCGCGCGAATCTCGATACGTTGTTCGATTCCATGTACGCCGATCAGAAGACGTTCAGCGAAACCTTGGGCAGCATCGTCGATAATTTGCAGCAAACCGTCGATGACAGGCTGTGATTTTACAGTGAAAGAACATTTCCTACGAAATACATAACATGCAACACAACACCATGGCGGAAACACTTTGGTTGGCCATCGATGCGACCATCATCGCGGCGGTCGCGAACTGCGTGTCTCCGTTGGTCAACGCGCATCTCGGCAGCACGAATCTGATACTGGTCATCCTGGCCGCGATCGTCACGAGCGTGGCCGCGATAGCGATGCCGGGCATCCCGACGCATCCGAGGAAGCTGCGGGACAGCAAGCTGAAGATCTGCTACCGGGCCGCGGCCGCGCTGAAGGTGTTCTGGTGGTCGGCGGCGTTCTCGATCGTCATGCAGACGGTGCTCGCCTTCCGTCTGATTCCGTCGGATTGGAAGCTGTGGATAGGTGGGGCCGTCTCCTGTTTTCTGGTGGAGAGCCTGCTGTTCTGGCGAGGCATGATCGCCGCGTACGTCAGTTCCGTGCAGCTTGGCGTCAAAACCCGCGCCATGGGAATGATCTGCGGTTGGATTCCCATCGTGAACCTGGTCATGCTGCTCAAGATCATACACATATTGGATGCGGAGACCGTCGTGGAGGAGGCGAAGGAACGGCTTGACGCCAGCCACGAGGACGAGCGGGTCTGCGCCACGAAATATCCGATACTGCTGGTGCATGGCGTGTTTTTCCGCGATTCGGACGTATTCGATTATTGGGGGCGCATTCCCGACGAGCTGCGGCGCAACGGCGCGACCATCTACTACGGCAACCACCAATCGGCGGCCTCCGTGCGCGACAGCGCGCGCGAGCTGACCGATCGCATCCGGAACATCGTAGGAATGTCCGGATGCGGCAAAGTCAACGTGATAGCGCATTCCAAAGGCGGACTCGATATGCGCTACGCGATCGCCCGCTGCGGAGCCACGCCTTATGTCGCGTCGCTGACCACCATCAATACGCCGCATCGTGGCTGTGGATTCGCCGATTATCTGCTGTCGAAGGCCTCCCCCATCACACGACATCGGATGGCGGCCGCATACAATGCCGCCGCGGAGCGTCTTGGAGACCCCCATCCGGATTTCCTGGCCGCGGTGCGCGACCTCACACAGGACGGATGCTCGAGGCTGAACGCCGAAATGCGCATGGAGCCCTCCCTTGTTGCCCCAACCGTTCGCGGCGTTCCCAGCGTTTCCAACGCTTCCAACGCTTCCAACATTCCGAATGACGGCGTGGACGACGGCACGGGCACCGGCCCCGCGCTGGCGGAACCGGTGAACAACGGGCAGTTCGAGGGCATCATATGCCACAGCGTCGGTTCATGCCTGAGGCATGCGACCGGTGGCAGGTTCCCTTTGAATTTCACGCATCCGCTGGTCAAATGGTTCGATGGGCCGAACGACGGGCTGGTCGCCAAATCGTCGTTCCCGTGGGGCGACCGCTTCACCTGGCTTGAGCCGAAGGGCGAGCGGGGCATCTCGCATGCGGACATGATCGACCTGAACCGCGAGAACATCCCCGGATTCGACGTGCGCGAATTCTACGTCCAGCTCGTCGCCGAGCTCAAGCAGTGGGAGCTGTGACGTTGCCTCAGCGGCCGTAGACCTCGCGCACGAAACGCTCGAGCGCCGTGATGGAACGCTTCACTTTGTCGGTGTCGATGCAGTACGCCATGCGGAAGTAGCCGGGCACGCCGAAGCTGTCGGACGGCACGAGGATCAGGTCGTAATCCTTGGCCTTCATGCAGAACGCGTTCGCATTCTCCTCCAACGCCTTCGGGAAGATGTAGAACGTGCCGCCCGGACGCACCACGTCGAAGCCCAGACGGGTCAGCGCGTCGTACAGCAGGTTCATGTTGGTCTCGTACACGGACAGGTCACTCGTCTCGTCCACCACCTTGGCCACGGCCAGCTGCGCGGTGGAAGATGGGCAGTTGTGGCCGGTGCCGCGGCTGATCTGCCCGCACATCGGCACGATCAGCTCGGCGTCGGTGGCACGCGGATTCACGGCCACGTAGCCGATGCGCTCGCCCGGCAGCGACAGGGACTTCGAATACGAATAGCAGGACAGCGTGTTGTCGTAGAACTTGCTCGGATACGGCTGCTCGCCGCCGTCGAACACGATCTCGCGGTACGGTTCGTCGGAAATCAGGAAGATGTCGTGGCCGTACTCGGCCTGCTTGGCGTTGAGCACCTCGGCCAGACGGGTCAGCGTCTCGGCGGAGTAGACCGCGCCGGACGGATTGTTCGGAGTGTTGATGAGTACCGCCGCGGTTCCCGGATTCAGCGCCTTTTCGAAGGCTTCGAAGTTGATCTGGAAGTTCTCGGTGTCCGCGGGCACCACGGTCAGATGCGCGCCGGTGCCGTTCACATACGGCTGGTATTCCGGGAAATACGGGGCGAAGGTGATCACCTCGTCACC
>NZ_JBNMKH010000127.1:0-3343 GCF_050874245.1 Bifidobacterium sp.
GGATGATGGAGTCCTCGTTGCCACCGGTGTCGACGATTCCCGAGACACGGAATTCGGTGCCGTCGGTGTCCATGATGTCGGATGAGACGCGGCCGTTTTCCATGGCGTGGTGGCCCGTGTCCGCATCTTGGGCCCCGTGAGTGTCCGATTCTGGAGACGCGGACAGTTGCGGGTCGGATTTGGAGCTTTGTTTGTCCGATTCTCCAGAATCGGACGTTTGGGCATCGGAGGCACGGTAGGCGATGGTGACGCGGCTGCCGATCTTCACGCCGAGCGCGTCGGCCACGTCCCGGCCGACCATCACATTGCCCGCGCTGGACCAATCGCCCGTCACGTTCCAATGGCGATTGAGCGCCCTGACGGATTTCGCGTCCACGCCGGCGATGGTGTACGGCGCGGAGTTGACGCGTACGCTTTCATACCGGTATGCGGCCGATTTCGCGCTGTGCCCGGCCGTTACGAGCGATGTCACGGCACGCATGGTCGCACTGTCGATGCCTTGCGATTTTCCCGTGGCGTTGGATGGCGTGACGATTAGGTTCGCGCCGTATTCGCGCATTTCCTCATTCATCTGCCGTGGCACCGCGACGCATACGGACGCGAGGCAGAACAACGTGGCCGCGCCGACCAACGACGCGATCACGGCCATCATCGCCCGCGAACGACGGCGGAACACCGCGCCCCACAGCATGGTGAAGAACATCCTGCGATTCGTCATCGCACACCCCCTACGAAATCCAGTCCCAACTCACCTTCCATGCAACACCTCCGCAGGACGCAAGCCCAAAATCGCCCGAATCGACGACAGCGAAGCGACGAGAATGGTGACGGCGAGCAGCACGAACACCAGCACAAAGACCATTGGACGCATGGTGATGCCGGAGCCGAACACCACGTGTCCCACAATCTGCGCCACACCGGAACCAAGCAGCGCGCCCACGATCGCGCCGACCAGCGCGACCACCGCCGTTTCGGCGAGCATCAGACGCGAAACCGCGCCGTCCGTAGCGCCAATCGCCTTCAACAATGCCAATTCCGAACCGCGTTCGCCGATCGAGGCGGCCATGAGGTTGGCCACGGCGATCGCGGCCGCGACCAACGACAGCACGGTCATGAGCACCATCACCGCCTGCGTCTTGTTCAGCACATCGCCCTGCAGCGCGGCCACCTGGCGCACCTGCTTGGCCACCGCCCCCGGCAACACCTCCTCAATCTGGTAGGCGATCGACGAGGGATACGCGGTGCAATACCAGGTCTCCCACTCGTCCTGCGTGAGCGCGGCCGGGTTCTTCGACGCCTTGCGCGCGAGGTCGTTGTCGGGCGTGGTGAGCGCCTTGACCTCGATCTTGTCGACGGAGTCGGGCAGGTTCGCGAGCGTCTGCGCCATGATGGACGGCATGTAGATGGCGTTGTCGTCCGAATCGCCGGAATCGAATATGCCGACGATCTTCACCTTCACGCGATTCCGCTCGGTGCCGTTTCCGTCGGATGCGGCGATCGTTTTGTCAAGCGTGACGCTGTCGCCGATCTTCAGGCCAAGTTTCGCGGCGATCGCGCTGCCGGCCATCGCCTGCGCACCGCCGTCCTTCGGCCATGTTCCGCTGACCTTCCACCACGATCGCATGCCGTCCACGCCGACCACGGTGGATTCGCCGGAATCCATGTGCAGGGTCTTGGCGAACCATGTGCCCACAATCGGCACATTCGCGGCCTTGCAGCTGCCTTGCGTCGAGCCGGAGCAGCCTGCGTCGGCGTGGATGTTCAGCTCGGGCGCGAAGTTGGTGATGTTGAATGCCCAGAAGATGGTTTTGATCTTCTTCGCGTCGGATTCCTTCAAAAACGACGTGGGATCGGAGGAGGTTCCGGAAGCCGCGGAGGACGTTCCGGAAGCAGCCGAACCGTTGGAATCACCCGTGCCGTACAGGTCGCTCACCACCGCATCGGATTTCGGCTGGACGATGATGTTCGAGCCGTACGTGGACAGTTCCGCGTTGAGCTTGTCGCCCACGTCGAACACCACGCCGAGCATGGCCACGCTGACGGTGGCGGACAGGCATACGGTGACGGCGATGAGCAGCCGCCGCTTGAACTGCCGGCTGAACGAACGGAAGATCATATTCAGGAAGAACATGGGATTCGGCTTTCCTTTCGCTCACTGGAAGTGGCTCGACAGCGCGTCGAGCGCGGACGTTTGGATGACGATTTTGCCGGGTTTGATCTGGTAGTCGAAGGGGATGGGGTTGCAGCCGCCTTTGAAGCCGATAGTGGCGAGGTTGATGGCCACATCGCATTTCTTGCAGATAATCTTGCCGTCCTTCTCGTAGTAGCCGGCGTCGCCGCAGTTGTCGCACGCGTCAAGGCCGACGCCGTACGCGCCGCCGTTCTTCTTGATGATGATGAAGCGCATGACGGTGCCGTCCTTCGCCTTGTATTGGAAGCGATGAAGATGGCCGTCGGAGACCTGGCTGAATTTGATGGTGGCCACGCCGTCGACGAGCGAATACTCCTCCGGTGGGGAAAGGGTGACGACTTTCTGCGTCTGCGCGACGCCGTACGTCAGGGCCACGGTGACGCCGATCATGGCGACGAGGCTGAACGCGCCGGCCGCTTTTGCACGGCGGCGGAAGGCGATGTGCGTACGCGCGATGGCTTCGTTGGCGCCGGTGGGCTTGACCTTGAATCCCATGACGATGCTGGCGACTGCGGGGATGGCGAATACCAGCGCCATGGCGATGGTCATGTCCCGCTGATGGTTGATGCCCCACACGAGCGCCAGGAAGGCGGTTGTCGGGAAGCTGACGATGCGTTTGGATTGCAGGAGCTGCGCAAGGTCGGTGAAATGCTGGGCGAACAGCAGCGCGATCAGCAGCAGGACAGCCGTGGTGAACGACCAGCGCACGGCGGTGGAACGCATCGTGCGGAATATCAGCGCCGCGATGATCACGACGGCGGCGCCCAACGCGAAGCCGAGCGCGCGCAAAAGCATGTCGGAGGTGAAGATCGGATCGCCAGGCTCGACGAAAATCGTCAATCGCAGGATCACGTCGGGCAGCGCACGGAAGGTGGTGGCTGCGATCGCCAGCGCGGCCACAAGATTCGCCACGTCCAGCAGCGCGCGGCGACGATGCCAGTCGGTGGTGATGCGACGGGCGAAGATGACGACGACGAACACGGCCACGTCGAAGATGACGCAGCACCACAAGGTCGGATAGTTGACGAACGTGCGCTGCGTGATGACGGCCGTGGCGCGCAACGCGGCGAAGACGATGGCACCGGCGAATCCGACAACAAAGCCGGCCAGTCTCCAATACGCGCTCAGCGGCTTGTCCCGTCCCTCACCGAC
>NZ_JBNMKH010000128.1:0-3336 GCF_050874245.1 Bifidobacterium sp.
CCTATGATGAGGCGACCATGAGCCTCACCGTCACCGTACGCGACGTGCCGACCGACCAATCGCTGCGCATCGCATTCGCGGACGGTCTTGAAATCGCCGAAAATCCGGTGGAACGTGACTGCTACGACATTCTGCTGCACGCGCAAATCCAATTCTTCGCCAAGGAAAAGGCGCTGAACGCGATCCGCGAGGAAGGCGTGCGTGCCATCGGATCGTTCGCGGCACTGAACAAGAAACCGCGATTCGACGGCGACTTCCTTGACGTGGACCTGCCCGAATCGGTGGTGTCCGCTCTGGAGGAAGTGCTGCTCAGAAGCTGAGCGCTGGGCCAATGGACCGCCGGTGCTGGATGCCTCTTGTGTGGGGCTTCCGGCACCGGCGGTTTCGTCTCATACATTCCGCCAAACCGACGCTTAGCCAGCTCTCACCGTCGTTTTTGCGGAATGGGTGCGATAAAACCGATGGTGAGGCTGCTGAATGTCGGTTTGGCAGAATGTGTGCTGCGAAACCGACGGTGGGGATGTGCTGGGCGTCGGTTTGGTGGAATGGGCGCGATTGGACCGACGCGTTCACTGCAAAGACACATTGGTTTCATTTCGATTTCTTCTGCGGGTCCTCTCCCGTACTTCCACACGCCATAGCGTGTGTGTTGGCATCGCAAGATCCAACACAAGGCATGGGAAGGACCCGTGCAAAAAAGGCGCACACGCGCACAGAAGAAAGAAGAACCATGAGCAAGCACAAGGCTCTCACGGGTGCCATCGCGGCGCTCGCCTCCGCCGCCACGCTCGGAGCGCTCGCCGCACCGGCGCTCGCGGCCGACACCACCTACAGCCCCAACGGCAAAACCGTCGCCGAACTCGCCAAGCATGGCGGCGCACAGCGCATCGCCTCAATCGGCAACGAAAAAGCAAAGAATGTCATCCTCTTCCTTGGCGACGGCATGGGCGATTCCGAAATCACCGTCGCCCGTGACTATCTCAAGGGAGCCAACGGCCACTTCGACGGCCTCGACGCGGTCGGCCAGCCGGGCGCGCTCGGTGACGTCAAAGCCGGCACCGGCCAATACACCACCTTCTCGCTGGGCAACGGCAGCAAGGACAGCGCCGTCGGCAAGGACGGCAACGGCAAACTCGCCGCCAACCCGAATCCGGGCAAAATCACCGCCGTCACCGACTCCTCCGCCTCCGGCTCCTCCTGGGCCACCGGCACCAAGACCTACAACAACGCCGTGGATGTCGACGTGTACGGCAACCCGCAGCTCAACCTCTTCGAACTGGCCAAGGCGGCCGGCAAGGCCACCGGCAACGTGACCACCGCCGAAATCCAAGACGCCACCCCGGCCGTACTCGAATCGCACTCGTCCGAACGCGCCTGCTATGGTCCGCAAGGTAAGACCGACGGCAGCTCCAACGATGCGCTGAAGCGTTGCCTGGCCAACCAGCTCAAGGAGAACGGCGGCATCGGCTCCATCTCCGAACAGCTGCTCGACACTCGCGCCGACGTGACCATCGGCGGCGGTTCCAAGTACTTCCGCCAGACAGTGCAGGGCGGCGAGTACAAGGGCAAGACCGTGTGGGAACAGGCCAAGGAAATGGGCTTCCAGACCGTTGAAAACGACCCGGCAGCCATGAACGCCCTGCAGTACAAGGACAACCAGCCGGTGCTCGCCCTGATGAGCGACGGCAACATGCCGACCAAGTTCAATCCGTCCAAGGCCACCGCCAAGGATCCGGCCAAGGATGCCAATCCGACCGTGTGCGCCCCGAACGCTGACTGGCTCGGCAACCAGGGGTCGTCGCTCAAGGACATGACCAAGAAGGCCCTTGAACTGCTGGATGCCAATCCGAACGGCCAGAAGAACGGCTACTTCCTGCAGGTCGAGGGTGCGTCCATCGACAAGCAGGACCATGCCGGCAACGCCTGCGGCCAGATCGGCGAGACCGACGACTTCGACCAAGCCATCGCCTACGCGCTGCAGAACGTCGACCTGAACAATACGCTCGTGATCGTCACCGCCGACCATGCCCACACTTCCCAGATCCTCAACGCGCAGCCGGCCTACGCGCTGTCCACCGTGCTCAAGACCGCCGACGGCACCAACATGGTCGTCTCCTACGGCACCGCGCAGGACGATTTCCGTGACGCCGACGGCGGCTATAACGGCGGCGACATGGAACATACCGGCACCCAGCTGCGCATCGCCGCATCCGGCCCGGGCGCGCAGCGCGTCACCGGACTGACCGACCAGACCGACAACTTCTACACGATCGCCGGTGCGCTGGGTCTAGCCACCACCACCGATGCGCAGAACGCGCTGTCCGCCGATGCCGAGGTGAAGGTTGCCACCGACAACGGCGCGTATGTGGCCAACATTGACGGCTTCAACGGCGACGCGGTGCTCTCCTACGAGCTGAAGGATAAGAACGGCGCCACCGTGGCCGCTTCCGATTCCTCCACTCCGCTGTCCGGTGTGCGCGTCAAGACCGCGCAAACCACGCCGATCGTGCTTGACGGCGTCACGGAAGGCGCTGAATACACGCTCACCATCACCGGCCGTCAGTCCGGCAAGACCGTCACCGTCGACTTCCAGGCTCCCGCCGCCGACTCCGCCTCCAAGGGCGATGCCGGCAAGGACGCTGGCAAGAACGGCGTGATCGCTTCCGGCAAGGTCGGCAACAACGCGAAGCCCGTCGGCCCGTTCGGCGCGCTCGGCGAAACCGGCACCACGGTGCTGGCCGTGGCCGCCGCAATCGCCATGCTGGTCGCTATCGCGATGCTCGTCAAGACCGCCAAAACTGCGAGCGACGCCAAAAACGGCCGCTGAATGATCGGGCGGATGATGCTCGGTCTTTGATCGTCTGGCTCTGCCGTTGATTTGCCGACTGGGCAATCGCCGAATCATTGACAATCGCTGAATCGCTGAATCGCTGAATTGGTGAATGACGGAACCGCCGGTGCTGGATGCCTCTTGTTGGGGCTTCCAGCATCGGCGGTTTCGTCTCATGCATTCTGCCAAACCGACGGTGAGGGGTCGCTGAGCGTCGGTTTGGCAGAATGGGGGCGATTGGATCGACGGCGAGTTGGGCTGGGTGAGTTGGCTTGGGCTGGGTGAGTTGGGCTGGGTGAGTTGGCTTGGGCTGGGTGAGTTGGGTTGGATGGATTGGGCGAGTTGGGTTGGCGGAATGGGGCTGATTTGAAAAGTTGAGTGGGGTGCGCTCAAGATTTTTTGCGATTTCGGGAATAATAACTTGCGAATTAAAGTTGAGTGGTGTAGGCTCAAGTTTTGGAACGGGTCGAGAGATCCGAAAGAAACGTGAGCGGGAAACCGTAGAA
>NZ_JBNMKH010000129.1:0-3270 GCF_050874245.1 Bifidobacterium sp.
GATTTTTATTTTTGTTATGTGGGCAGAACGTGGATGAAATACGTGGAACCACCGTCGGCTCGACTGGAAATCCTTGGATTCATGGGGGATAAAGAAAGTGGGCGATGAGGGATTCGAACCCCCGACATCCACCGTGTAAAGGTGGCGCTCTAACCAACTGAGCTAATCGCCCGCAGCAATCCACTGTACCGTATGTTCGTGATGTTGGTCGCGCGTGTCGGCGATCCGAGACGAAATCCATGCCGACGGAGGGGTTTCGAAGATGCGGATTGCGGCCGATTCTCGCCGATTCGGTCTTTTATGACGGCTGCGTCGAATCAATCACGTAAAGTAGTGACGTTAATACGTGTAGCAGGAGGTTGAACGCCAATGGCACAGGAACCTGAAACCGAGAGGAACGCATCGGGGATCGCACGCGCCGCGAAGCGGAAGTGGGGATATGATGCGGAACAGGTGGATGCTTTCCTTGAACGCGCGCATAGGCTGTACGAGGGCGAAGGCGCACAACTCACCCAGCATGACATTCAGAACGTTTCCTTCGAACTGGTCAAGGGCGGCTATGTGATCGCCCAGGTGGACGCGGCGTTGGCCCGTCTGGAACGCGCCGTGGTGGACAAGCAGACCACTTGGGAGATCTCCCAGCATGGCCGTGTCGCTTGGAAGGCACAGACAGAGGACCTGTTCAAGAAGCTTGATGCCCACGCCGAGCGTGAGCCGGGCGAGCGTTTCAAGCCGGGCGAAGGAAAGAATCCCAGCTATGACCGTAAGCAGGTGGATCGCGTCATCGACAAGTGCCTGACCAAAGCCGCCGGCGAATTGGGCCTTGAACAGATCAGCGAAGAGGATGCCAAGGCGATTGCCGACATGAATGCGCAGACCATTTCCAACGTGGTCTTCACCCAGCGCAAAGGCAAGAAAGGGTACGACGAGCGGCAGGTCGATTATTATCTGGCCGCCTGTGGCCAGTTGCTGACCCGACTGGAATCGTATGCGCGCGTTGCCGATTTCGTCGGAGAACCTTCCGAAGAATCACAATCCAACATCGCGTCGGCATCCGCTGATGGTGGTTCCCCGATGATCACGCCGTTGTTTGCAGCCCCGGCATCCGCCGCACCTGCCGCTGCAAGCGCGCCGTCCGTCCCATCCGCACCAGCCGTTACGGTCGCTGCGGCGGGCAATGAGAAGGATTCCTTCGATGCGCTGAACAAGGCGGAGCATGAGATCTTCACGTCAGCGGTAACGTCCCCGGTGAGCGCGCCCACGGCGAAGACGGATGCACCGGCCGTCCCGCCGGTGGTTCCGCCGGTGTTCCGTCCGCAAGCAACTACGTCGCCCGCCAAGCCGAAGGCATCCGAGGAAACCCAGGTGTTCGATCCGATTGCCGACAGCGCTCCGCAGGCTTCCGCGCCGCAGACTCCGACCGTCCAGCCTGTTCCGGCGGAATCCGGAACGGGATCCGACCCTTCGCTTGCCGCCTTGGCTCATTTGGCGCATGCGGTTAATGCGGCGAGTGTTACGGAGAACACGTTTACCCCGCAGGTGCCAAATCTGGCCATGTCCGAAGCTCCGAAGTCCGCCGCCCCATCGAGTCCGGGTCCGCTTGCTGCTCCGGTTCCGCCGTCCTTTGCTCCTGAGCCTGCCACGTCCGCCACGCCAGTGGCGGCAACGTCGGCCGCGCCGTCCGCGCCGACGGCACCTGAGCCCGCCACGTCGGCCCTTCAACCGGAACCGAAGCCAGCCACATCCGCCGTCCCAGCCGCCAAGCCTGTCGCTCCGGCGCCTGAGCCGCCGGCAAAGGCAAAGCAGGAACAGGAAAAGAAGCAGGAATCGGACAAGCCCGTCCAAGCGCTTTTCCCGACGAGCATCGACAGCGCGAATCTTGATATTCCGGATTTGTCGTTCCCGTCCTTCGACTGACGTACTTCCGACGAACAGGCTGGCGTGACCGCCGGCCTGTTCTCATGTTCCACATAATCGCAAAACCAATGCCGAGCCATCGGCAACATATACGGAGAGCAAACGCATAACCCATGCAACCATCAACCGTAGTAATCCTAGGTTCCACCGGATCCATCGGCACCCAAGGCCTTGACGTCATCTCACGTCATCTCGACCGCTTCACCGTGACGGGACTCGCCGCCGGTGGGGCGCACGTCGAACTACTTGCACGTCAAGCCGCGAAATTCCATGTACCGGCCATCGCGATTTTCCATAAGGAAGCCGTTCCCGCGCTCCGTGAGGCGCTGGAACAGGCCGGAGCCGGCGAAGTCGAAGTGACCGCCGGCCCAGACGCCGTGATCGGCATGGCCGGCTCCGGCGCCGATGTGGTGCTCAACGGCATCACCGGTTCCATTGGTCTTGAACCATCCATCGCCGCTCTTCAGGCGGGATCGCAGTTGGCGTTGGCCAACAAGGAATCCGTGGTGGCCGGCGGCCATCTGCTGTTCGATTCGCAAGTGCGGGACAAGCAGATCAATCCGGTCGATTCTGAGCATTCGGCCATCTGGCAGTCGTTGCGTGCCGGCACGCATGGCGAGGTCTCCAAACTCATCGTCACCGCATCCGGCGGCCCATTCCGTGGCTGGAAACGCGAACAGATGACCGATATCACCCCCGAACAGGCCCTCAACCACCCCACATGGAACATGGGGCCGGTCGTGACCATCAACTCGTCCACGCTGATGAACAAGGGACTTGAGGTCATCGAGGCAAGCCGACTGTTCAACGTGCCGCCGAGCCGCATCGATGTGACCGTCCATCCGCAATCCATCGTGCATTCCATGGTGGAATTCCGCGACGGTGCCACCATCGCGCAGGCATCGCCGCCGGACATGCGTCTGCCGATCGCTCTCGGCCTGTCCGCGCCGGAACGTCTGGGGAACGTCGCCGCGGCCTGCGATTGGACGAAGGCTGCCACATGGACGTTCGAGCCGCTTGATGACGAGGCCTTCCCCGCGGTGAGCCTCGCCCGGCACTGCCTCGAATCGTCCGAAAAGCATACCGCCGTGCTCAACGCGGCCAACGAGCAGGCCGTCCATGCGTTCCTCGAGCATCGTCTGCCGTATCTTGGCATCGTGGACACCGTGCGTGAGGTCCTCGACGAGATGGACGCCGAACTGCGTGGCAATCCGCTGTTCGCTTCCGTGGAGGAAATGAGCCAACTCGAGCGTGAGGCGCGCGACCGCGCCGACAGGCTGATAAACAGGTAAAGACGAAAGCAATCGCAAGAACCATAGCGGGGCGTGTGAAACGCTCCGCACATGTCAAGGA
>NZ_JBNMKH010000130.1:0-3257 GCF_050874245.1 Bifidobacterium sp.
ACGCGATACCGGTTCAGACTGAAGCTGGTCATGCCGAGGATCGGTGTGGACCAGTCCATCAACCGCATACGACGGCAAACTTCCGGTCCTTGCATGCCTTCCAACGACATATCGAGCAGTATAAGAGCGTATTGGCCAGCGTTCAATGCAAACAATTGCAAAGCTTCAACGCCGCTGGTGGCCGAATCGGCGATACTCACCGCCGGAAGAATCCGCTTGAATAGGCCAGGCAACGCTTCGATGACGATTTCGTCATCGTCAACAAGCAATACCTTCGGGCCACCAACTGTTTTCCCCATCATGGTACGACGCTCCTCTTTCTGGAAAAACATCCCCCTACCACACCACGATACATCATTTCACCATCACCCCTTACTCATATTGAGTATATCGTCCGCAATAACCCCGTAAAACGACTCATACAATATGAATCATTGGTCCAAGGCGGCCCGATATGATGACGAAAGGTGGACGATGATGTCCTGGATGAAACACAATAAACTAGCGAAAACAATTTCCGCATCAATAGCGGCTGTCGGAATATGCTTCGGCACCACTGCCGTGGCAAATGCTGTATGTCGGTACCCTGTCACCAGTGGCTCATATAGCGAAGGCCCTTATCATGTTGAATGGAGCGTGCAACCGACAAGTTCATATGTAAGGACTCAAACCGATTACCATAACCAATATTGCTACGCACAGCAAGATAGGCCACAACATTCGCAGACAAGCAGAGCGCTCGCTAAGCAACATTGCTCCGCCTCAGTTAGCGGAGGCTCTTCATTGACTCAAAATGATTATGTTGAATATTATCAGTATTAGGAAGCTCGATCGCCATGCGGAATGGAATAGTCCATGTGTTGAGAAACATCACCACATGCTTAGTAGGCATAACTCTTATCGGCTGCGCGGGCTGTGGGGCGGCTGTCGACCAGCAGGATACGAAACAGCCGACCGGAAGTGCCGACAGTGACCCATCCAAAGCCAAAATCGCGAATTCGATACCGGATTACATCGATTTTCTTCTTGATTTGGACGCCAAACCCGATACCAAGTATCCCATGAGCGACGCTCAGAAGACGATTCTGAAGCGTTCCAGGAAATCAGGAAGCGTGTCGAAACCGGATTACGAACTCGCTTGGTCGAATTACAAGCAGTGCGTGACCGGCTATGGGTATACGACACCTGTGCTCAAGCAGTTCTCCAATGGCCTGTACATGATCGCCATGCGAGACACGACCGGCATGAGCGACCAGCAGCGCTGGAAGTTCAATGAAGATGAGAACAAATGCTATAACACTGAAGTCATTGCGGTGACCGGCGTGTACCAGATGCAAATAGGCAATCCCGGCATGCTTTCCGATGCCGACCAAGCCATGGTCGATTGCCTGCATAAGGCCGGTATCGTGCCGAAAAGCTACGATAAGGAAGCGTACAAGAAAGATTTGGACGCGCACGCCAAAAACTAACCCACCACTGTGGATTTCTCGAATGCCGAAATGCAGAGCTGCTGGGTGGCGAACGGCGCGTCGTTCGGAGACGTCAATGATACCGATCAGTGGAAGCCGCTCGGCTGACCGCCGCGTTCCCGTCATGCATCGGCAGACGACCGTAAACCCTGCATGATTTGGACTCGTGCGGAACGGAAACGTCATGCGCGTTGGGTGGCATAGAACTTGAGTTCCTGCGCCACGAACGGACGCAGCATCGTGGTGGCGGCAATCGCGCATAGCAGGAACAGCGCGCCTACCGGACCAAGCCACGTCAGCCCGAAATGTCCGTTGACCAGGCCACCGACCGCCGACCCGATTGCGATGCCGATGTTGAACGACATGGAATTAAGCGACGCGGCTAGGTTCAACGAGCCAGGGTGCGACTGCGAGGCGACGTCCATATACAGCACTTGGGAAGCGGAATTCTGCAGGTACATGAACATGCCCAGCACCACGAGCAGCAACGCACCGTACACCGGCACCCAATGCGCCACGACGAGCGATGCCATGAGCACCGCATGGGCGCAGTAGATGGGACGGATGTGCGTCAGCGGTTCCACTCCCCTGCCGTGGTCGGCCAACTTGCCGCCATACAGATTGCTCCATAGGCAGGCCGCACCGAAGATCACCAGTCCGACGCTCAGGTACTGTTCCGGCACATGCACTTCGTCGCGCATGATCGGCGTCAGATACGTGTAAAAGACGTAGCTTGCGGCCGCGCCGCACACCACGGTGAGCACGCCGAGCTGGATGCGCCGGTCGAAGAACAGGCGGAACTGCGGCAGGAATCCGATCTTCACGATGTGGCTGTTTCGTGGCAGCGTCACGATCATGCCAAAGATGAGCACGATGGTGAGCACGTTGATCATATGAAACGCCCAACGCCAGCCGAACGTGTTAGCCACCCACGTGCCAACCGGCACGCCGACCACGGATGCGATGGAGAATCCGGAAAACACCCATGCGATGAATTTCGTACGGAATCTGTCGGCGGTCACGTCGGGCGCGTATGTCATGGCCACGGCCACCAACGTTCCGGACACCAGGGCGATCATGATGCGCGCCACCACCAGCACCGCATAGTTCGGCGCGAACGCACACAGGATATTGCCCGCGAGGAACACACCGATCAGCGTCAGATGCGTGGCGAATCGCGGGAACCTTGCCGACAGCGCGGATCCGAGCGGGGTGACGGGCGCATACACGAAGGCGAACAGGGACACCAGATTGCCGACCGTCACCTCCGACACCTTCAGATCGGCGGCGATGTCGGGCAGGATACCGACCATGATGAATTCGCTCATGCCAAGCATGAAGCTCGACGCGATGAGCATCACCACCGGCAGATTGAAGAACCGTTCCTTGTCGATCCGCACTTTTCCGCTCTCCGCTTCCATTCGCATTCCGTCATTCGCTTCCCGATGTTTCGATTCGCACGGCATCGCTTACGTCAATCGATTGACGATTTACTTTCTTCAGGAAAGGATAAACCGCGCGCGATACAATACGGTACCGATGACACGCAAGATGACACGCAAAACCAATCGGAGCGGAAACAGCGGCGGGAAAACCGGCGGAAACAGGTCACGCAACCGCAAAACAAGCAATCGCAAGACGGGCAACCGCAAATCCCTTGTTCCAAAGAATCTGCGCAGAAAACTGCGCAATACATGGAACAAGGCGAGCCTCAAGCAACGCATCGGCATGATCGCCACTACATTGGTGGCGACGGTCGCGGCGATAGCCATCATTGCGGGCCCAATC
>NZ_JBNMKH010000131.1:0-3223 GCF_050874245.1 Bifidobacterium sp.
GGCCAGCTCATCGCACTGCGATTGGCTGGCCACGGCCGTTGAGAATTCGGTTTCGTCCATCGGACTACTTTGCTTCCTTCGAGGTCTTCTTACGGCCGCCGAACGTGTTGATGAGATACTCTCCGCCCGAATACAGGCACAGAATCAGCGCAAGATAGATCAAGGCGTAGGTGATGGTGTAGTAGATGGTCATCCACAACGGGGTGGCGTTCATACCGTCGGCGAGGCTCCACATCGGCAGCATGAGCATGGCCAGGCCGACGCACTGGCAGAGCGTCTTGTATTTGCCAGCCTGGGACGCGGCGATGACCTTGCCGCCGGTGTCGATGACGAAGAAACGCATGACGGTGATGCCGATCTCACGGATGAGGAACAGCGCGGTCACGACCCAGCCGAGCACGACATTGCCGAACTCGTTGAAGATGGCGGCGACGATCAGAGTGCCGCAGGTGAGCAGCTTGTCCGCGATCGGATCCATAAGCTTGCCCAACTCGGTGACCTGGTTGTATTTGCGGGCCATCCAGCCGTCGAGCTTATCGGTGCACGCGGCGATGATGAAGATGACCGCCGCCCACCAGCGCATGGTCGTATTCTTCGTACCCCAGGCGCCGGCCATGACGTACAACGCGAGGAAGATGATGACGAGGATGATACGGGAGAAGGTCACGATGTTCGGCGGGGAATTCCACCCGTCAAGCAGGGACGGTTTGCGTTCTTCTTGCTTTTCCATACCGTTCACGTTACCCTGACACCGCTACTTGATGCAAAGCGCGCGATTGTCACGCCCGTCGCATCTCAGGACCGTGCGCCGTCCGATGGGGACGCGCCGCCGGTGAGCGAGGACGTCTCGCCTTTGATGAAGGCGAGCACCTGGGGCAGATCCTGCGGCTGCACAAGCACCTCACGGGCCTTGGACCCTTCGGATGGGCCCACCACGCCACGAGATTCGAGCAGGTCCATCAGGCGACCGGCCTTGGCGAATCCGACACGCAGCTTGCGCTGCAGCATGGAAGTGGAGCCGAACTGCGTGGAGACCACCAGTTCCGCGGCCTGCAGCAGCACGTCCATGTCGTTGCCGATGTCCTCATCCGGCTCGACGGCCTTCTTCTCGGCTTCCTTGGCCATCTCCTCGATATCCTCGCGATAGTGGGGCTTGCGCTGGGTCCGAACGAATTCCACCGCACGGCGTATTTCGGATTCGTCGACCCACGCGCCCTGCACTCGAATCGGCTTGGCCTGCCCCATGGGCAGGAACAGGGCATCGCCCTGTCCGATCAGGGTCTCCGCCCCGGTGGCGTCGAGGATGACGCGGGAATCGGTGGCGGATGAGGTAGCGAACGCCAAACGGGACGGGATGTTGGCCTTGATCAGACCAGTGACCACGTCGACGGACGGACGCTGGGTGGCGAGCACCAGATGGACACCCGCGGCTCGTGCCAGCTGGGTGATGCGCTGGATGGAGCTTTCCACGTCGTTCTTGGCCACCATCATGAGGTCCGCCATCTCGTCCACGACCACCAGGATGTACGGATATGGGGCCACCTTGCGCTTGGATCCGGCTGGCGCATGCACCTTGCCGGCGCGCACTGCCGCATTGAAATCCTTGATATGGCGGAATCCGAAGAATTCGAGGTCGCTGTAGCGGGCGTCCATCTCCTTGACCACCCATTCGAGCGCCTGCGCCGCCTTCTTCGGATCGGTGATGATCGGCGTGAGCAGATGCGGAATGCCCGCATATGCGGACAGCTCCACTCGCTTCGGGTCGACCATGATCATGCGGACCTGGTCGGGCGTGGCTCGCATGATCACGGAAGTCAGCATGGAGTTGATGAAGCTCGATTTACCGGATCCGGTGGCGCCGGCCACCAGGAGGTGGGGCATCTTGGTCAGGTCGGCGGTCACGAAGTGGCCCTCCACGTCCTTGCCGACGCCGGTAAGCATCGGATTAGGGTCGTTTCTTGCCTTGTCGGAGCGCAACACATCGCCCAGCACCACAGTCTCGCGGTCGGTGTTCGGAATTTCGATGCCGATGGCAGACTTGCCTTCGATCACCGACAGGATACGTACATCGGAGCTGGCCACCGCATAGGCGATGTTCTTCTGCAGATTGGTGACCTTCTCGACTTTGACGCCGGGGCCGAGCTCCACCTCATACATGGTGACCGAGGGGCCGCGCAGGAAGCCGATGACCTTCGCGTCGACATTGAACTGCTGGAAAGTGCCGGTCAGCGCACGGATGACGCGATCGTTCTCCGGCGTATGCGCGGCATGCGGCGCGCCTTTCTTGAGGATGTTGAGGTCGGGCAGATGATATGGGCCTTCGGGAGTCCCGTCCGGCTCCGATGCAGCATCAGCATCAGAATGCGCATCGTCAAGAACCTCTCCGGTGGCGGCGTCCACCATGACTTCCTTGCCGTTGGAGGTGCCGTCCTCGTCGATGACCGCCCACGGATCATTCGGAGCGACGCCGACGGGTTTGACCTCGTCGGCCGGCACCAATGCGGATGCGCCGCCCATGGAGCCGGATAACACATCGATCGGATCGGAGGCGACGGAACGGCTGTGCCCTTCCTGTGGCATGACCGTGGTGCCGGACGGCACGGCGGCGTAACCATCCGCATCATAATCGCCGGAGGATATGCTCCGCGGCGACGTGTCGCGTCGTCCGGAATCGTCCACCATGGTTTCCGCAATCTGCCCATGGCGATCGGCCGCATTGAGGAACGCTTCGTCGCCGGCGTAATGATCGAGATCGCCGTCTTCGTCATGCTTGGCCTTGCGGGACGAAAGACGCTGCCTCATACGGGCGAACAGACCCGGTTTGACGTCGCCGTCATCATTCTCATCGATACCATCATGCGCCGGGACCCCTTCGGCGAAGGCGAGCGTCGTATCGCCGACACGCACTTCGTTGGGGAATTGCTCCGTCTCGTCGACGGCGTCATCACGTTGCTTCGACGTGCCTAAGAACCTCGATGCCAACGCCCCCACCTTGTCGGGAATCTGCGTGACGCGCGTATGGGTGATCAGCAGCAGTGCGAAGAGGATGACGACCACGAAAATCGCGATCGAAAAACCTTTGGAAAGTCCCCATGCCAACGGACATCCCAGCACATAGCCGAGCAATCCTCCGGCGCGCTGCAGCAAAGCCATATCGAAAGTCGTGGAATCGGAGGCGATGGCCGCGTCGAGAATCGAGCAGACGGACCATAGAATCATGAAC
>NZ_JBNMKH010000132.1:0-3173 GCF_050874245.1 Bifidobacterium sp.
GGAAAAGCTCAGCAAAGTCTACAACGAGGAAGTCAAGGCTCCGGCTTCCTTCGACTGCAAGGTCAACCCGTCGGCAACCGCCAAAAAAGCAAAAACCGCACGCGCGGCATACGACAAGCAGGCCAAGAAATTCAAGCAGGCGCTGAAACAATACGGCACCAAGCAGGACGAGAATCAATCCACCGAAGAATGATTGAAACGTCGTCCTCGAACGACGTCCAGCCGAAAATCGCCATTCATCCTCACACGTCGAACCGCTTGAACAACAGCCACAGCGATCGACAAAGCTTCCCGTCAGTGTAGGCTCTTCTGTGCATGGTTCCATATCCGAACGAATGTCTTGAACGAACGTCTGACCGAGGAGCTGGAATATTGAACGCAAAACGACTGTTTCATGTGGCACTCGCCGTTGCCGTGACCGTGGTGGTGATCGTCGCAGCCATCATCGGCTGCGGACCCAAGTGGGGCGATGGCTCGCCCCACGAATCGTCGTACGGCCAATCGTCATCCGTCGCCGAAACGGACACCGCATCCGACGTTTCCGTCACCCTCCCCTCCTACTACATGGAGAACATGGTGTTCCAGCGCAATCAGCCGATTGTGGTCAAAGGCACCGTCGCATCCGAGCAGAGTGACAAACCCGTCAAAGCGTCGAAGCTGTCCGCAACGCTCTCCCAAGGCAGGAAGTCCGCGAGCGCCACTGCGCGGATCGATAAGAAAGGATCGTTCACCTGCACTTTGAAGGCGCAGAAAGCGAGCCTCAAGCCATATTCTCTGCAATTGCGGTATGCCGGCGAAACGGTGGCCGAGCTGACGAACGTGTATGTGGGTGACGTGTTCGTTGCAGCCGGCCAGTCGAATATGGAGCTGAATCATGCGCAGTATTACGAGGGATCCGGTAATGCCTACAATTTTGGCAATGGTTTGGTGTCGCAAACCGATTTGCCGAAACCTCTCGTTGATAAGCATGTGAGTTTTGTGGTTGCTTCCCACACCATTGGAACTGATGATTTCCCTCTCAGCAGTGTCAATGCGAACGCCGACGCATGGTTGGACGCCAATACCGAGAATTCCCAGCATTTGAGCTATCTGGCTCAGCAGTTCGCCATGCAGTTGCGGGCGAAGCATCCGAATGTGCCAATCGGCATCATCCAGACCGCATGGGGCGGGACGCGCATTAAAAGGCATGTGCGCGGAGGTGACATCTATGCGAACCATATCGCGCCTTTGAAGGGTTTCCATGTGGCGGGCGTGCTGTGGTATCAGGGCTGTGACGATGCCGCGAATTCCGCTTCGGCCATGCAGTATGAATCGCAGATGACCGCGCTCATCAACCAGTATCGTTCCGTGTTCGAGCGTGGCGATCTGCAGTTCCTATATGTGCAGCTCGCACGTTGGCCGGGCTACCAGTACACGCAGAATGTGCGCGAGGCGCAGCGGACCGCGCTCGACAATGCGAATCTGAGGAATGCGTCGAATGTTGCGATGACGGTTTCGCTGGATACGGACAAGGGCACGTCCGCATTAATCCATCCGCTCGGCAAGGATATTCTGGGCGCGCGCATGGCCGCGCAGTATCTTGCGATGGAGGATGGTTCGAAAGGCAGCGCCGACGTGCCCAACGGACCGCTTTTCGAAAGCGCGCGGCATACCTCGGACGGCTTGATCACGCTTTCCTTCAAAAAGGGTACGGCGAACGGTTTGAAGGCCATGCAACCGAATTACACGAAGAGCGCAGGTGCGAAAGCTCCTGACTATACGAAAAAATCCGGAGCGACCCCGCTTGACGGCATCAGCAATATCGCCACTCCCACCACATTGGATTTGCAGGGATTCGAGGTCGCCGACCATTCCGGACAATGGACGCCCGTCGACGCCACCATCGAGGGCGACCAGGTGGAGCTCTCCGCAGTTGACGGCACAAGCCTTGGCGGCATGACCCAGGTACGCTACCTGTTCAGTGGCAACCCGAAGTGCGCGAGCATGCTGTACAACAAGCTCAATCTTCCGGCAAGCCCGTTCATCGCCATCGTCGAATAACGGCTGGCCGGTCCCTTCCCCGGCGAATCGCGAAAACTAGACAAACCGCTTCCTCCCACCGGTTTATTCATGCGCCGCGCCCTCCTACTATGGCATACGGAATATGACATGTACGGAACGCGACGTACGGAACGCACGGAACGCGACGTATGAGACGAATACGAGTATGCGAAACGTACGGGCGCGCACGAATGCGGTGTACGCGAGCAAGAGAGGAATCGCCATGAGGAAAAGCATCGCAGCTGCAGCGGCAGCGGGAATTCTGACCATTGGAATGGTCGCATTGCCGTCCATGGCTTCGGCCGATGAAATCGCACCGTCCACGGACGGACTGGCGTCCGGAACCACCATCAGCGAGCGCATCGACGACAATATGGGCATCTGCGGCAACGACAAGGCCTGCAACACCATCGAGCACGTGCATCAGACGAACCAGCAGATCAAGTCGGATATCGACACCACCAAGGATCACATCAAGCAGCTGCATCAGAACGCGCATGAGGACGCCGACGCGATCCGCCATTACAACGAGCAGGCTTGGAAGAATTACGTGCAAGACCGCGAGGATGTGAAGAACGCGCTCGACGCGGCGGCCAAGCGCGCGCAGGAACGTCACGACACCCTGCATCAGGATATTCAGGACAACCAGGCGCATCTGAATCAGCTGCACGCCGATGCGAAGGAAACCCACGACGAGCTCAAGACGCAGCATGATGCGTTCGTGGCCAGCAGCCACCAGTGGCATCAGTCGTTCATCGCGGCACTGAAGGAAGCGAACGCGAAGGCGGGTCAGCAGAACGGTTCAACCACTGCCGGCTCCGCCAACGGATCCTTCAATACCGCTTCCGGTTCCAACGGCACCGTGCAGACGATTGCCGACAATGGCACGGCAAACGGCAATGGTTCTTCCGCTGCTACTTCTTCGACGGCCGGCACTTCCAATAACCAGACCGCCGCGTCCACGGGCGCGCTGACCAAGTCGGAATACGGACAGCTCGCGCAGACCGGCATCGGCATCTCCCTTGTCTGCGCCGCGGTTCTGCTGTTCGCCGGCCTTGCCTACGCTGTGAGGATGCTAGCGCAGTACAAGCGTGAGACCAGTGAGGACTGAGCGAAAATCAAACCCAAGAACA
>NZ_JBNMKH010000133.1:0-3080 GCF_050874245.1 Bifidobacterium sp.
CGGTCTTGCCGAAATCCGCAAAGTTTGACAGAAATCCGCACACGACAAAGGATGATGCGCAGGACGATGCAGAATGAGGGCGAGCTGGGCGCAAGATACGGACGAGCAAAACATTCGGACGACTCAGACGAGCAGGACGGTTCAGACGGCACAGACGGCACACACGTGCAGGACAATTCGGACGGTTCGAACAATTCGAACGATTCGGACAATTCGAACAGATCGGACAGGCAAGACGAGCAGGACAATTCAGAGGTCCGGACGGTTTGGACGGTTCGAACGATTCAGACGATTCAAACGATTCAGACAGTCCGGACGGGCAGAACGATTCGGACGGGCAGGACAATTCAGACAGTCCGAACGATTCAGACAGACAGTCCGAACGATTCAGACAGTCCGAACGATTCAGGCAGACGGGACGTTTAGACGATTGAGGACAGGACACGGGCGGCAGTGATCGCATTGCAGCGGCGAGGATGGTTTCGGCGCGCCGCGATCGCGTGCGATGATAGACTTGAATGGTATCGAACATTTGTTCGCATATTTCAGTATTATGGGGAATTCCCCACTATATACAGTGGATGAACATACGAAACGCCACTATGGGTAGTGTATACTGATGAACGGCCCGCGCAGACGGGCGATAATCGCAGAACGTACCGGAAGGCATCCGCACAAAGCGGGGAGCCGCTTGCATAGGGAGGAAAAGTAATGACCGTAACCGTCTTCACCAATCCGAACAATCCGCAATGCGAAGCCACCGAGCAGGAACTTTCCAAACTGGGCGTGCGGTACGTGGCGATCGACCTGACGCAGAATCCGTCCACGCTCGAGCAAATCAAGGACGCCGGATTCAAGCAGATTCCGGTGGTCATCTCACCGAACTCCTCATGGAGCGGGCATCGCCCCGACCTCATCCGTCAACTGGCCCAAAGCATCGCGGCGTAGACGTCGAATCGTCCAGCAACAGTCCCAGGAAACGGGAACAAAGCCAATTCGCAGCCCGTACCAGTAGATACGAACCGCACGGTGCACAAACGTTGTTCCTCTCAGGCCAAAGCCCGGAATGACAGCGCCTTCACAGGCAACCAATCAGAGCAATCCGGTCGGCCAGCGGCCTACCTAGTCCACATCCGCAGCCCAATCAGCCCAAGTTCAACTGGCCCAAAGCATCGCGGCGTAAACGTCGGCCAGCCCGGCCGGTCCGGAGCATCCCGGCCAGCATCCGCCGAGACACGGTCTACATACGGCCGGCCGTGGATGGGTCGATCTTCATGGTCTGGAATCGATGAGCCATGAAATCATCATTGAAATAAGTGGCGAAGAACTGCGCGACAGGCGAATCCTGCGCGATCCCCGCCATACGGGAATACCAGGCGTCAAGCGCCATCAACGTCATCACGCCATCCACAAAGACGAACACGAAACACACCAACGTCAACGAATAGCGGATCCTCCACGGAATGCGCTGGATCAATCGCAGCAATCGCGGCAGAATCAGCTTGACCCAGACCAAACCAAGGACGCCCCAGAAGAACATGTACTTGCCGGACGTGCGCCCGTCGATCGAAAGCCACTGCCCCGTGTAATCCCATGCGCGGATGCCGAACGCCACCTGCATGAACCAGCTGGTGAAATATTCGAACGCACCGCCGATCACAGCGCTGGAACAGAAGATCAGCAGCCAATTCGACTGCCACAAATGGTTGAGCAGCACAGTGACGATCACCACGCCGAAGCCGTAAATCGGCGAGAATGGCCCCCACAGAAAGCCCGCGCGGTCCTGGTATTCGCCGAACAGGATGAAATGGTAGATGGTCTCGACCACCAGACCGAACACGCAACCGATCGTGAACAGCCAGAACAGATTGAAGAAATCCAGCGAAATATAGCCTTTGCCGGTCAGATCGCGGCCGGCCATGCCTTGGGAAGCGGCGTTCTCATACGCGCTGCGGGCGTCCATGCGCCGCAACGCGAACTGCAGCCGGCGCTCCTCCCGCAACGACGGGTCCGCGGTGATGTGCAGGGCAATCAGCACGACAAGCTGGACGGCCGGGCTGATGAGGTTCGGACCAAGCCCCTTCAACGCCAGCGACAGTAGACCTTCGGCGAGCGTCAGCGGAATCAACAGGTACGTCCATTGCGCGATATGCCGGCGCTTGTTCCTGAAAAGCAGCACGCCGAACACCGTCAGGCACGCGGTGGTGACCATCAGCACGACCGATTGAATCGCCGACAGAATCGTGGTGAGGCTCAGCGCGTCGACCCTCATATCGCCGGAAAGCACGGCCTGCACAACGTACAGGCACGACAGCACGATGATCGGCAGCGTCACCACGCCTTCGACGATCATCACGATGCCGTAGATGCGGACGATCAGCGGCAGACGACGGTCGGCGGGACTGTCGGCTCCTTCGATGGCCGCGATTTCGGTTTCGTCCGCGATCGCCTTGCTTTCCGTGACCGCCTTGCCTGCGACGGAATCCTTGGATCGTTCTTCGGACTGTGCTTCGGATTGCGCGGTTTCGCTCATGTGCCGCTCCTTCCCGCGGTCAACGCTATCAAACGGCGGCAATAATCGCTGTGGGGAAAGAAGATAGGGGTATGGCGATTGGCCAGCGCACCGAAGCTCGGAGCCGGCCTGAGAAGATTCCTTTGAGAGGATTTCCTTGACTGCCGGCCTCGACTCCGCCACCGACAAGAATACCCCCGTACATGAGATCTCCGCGGAAAACATCACTTTTCCGGAGCTGTTACATGCACGGGGGTCTAAATACAGGAGGCGAGGTCCAGGACGTCAGAGTTGCGGAGACGCCTGGCGCGAACCCCATTCAGCTGGCGATGGTTCCGGACCCATCGGCGTCCAGATAGCTGCTGGAATTGTTGGAGCCGGAGGAGCTGGAGCTGGAGCCGGACTGCTGGCCGGACTGACCAGAACCAGACTGGCCTGACTGGCCGGAACCGCCCTGACCGGAATCGGAACCACCTTGGCCAGGCTGCCCGCTCGGCGGCTCACCCATCTGACCATTGGACTGGCCACTGCCGGAGCCGGACTGTCCGCCGGGTCCGCCCATCTGACC
>NZ_JBNMKH010000134.1:0-2954 GCF_050874245.1 Bifidobacterium sp.
CGGTCTTACGGAATCGGAAACCGCATACCTTGCGTTGCACGTGTCGCGTGTCGCGGAGAAGGCCGGGGAGCCGCAACCGCGGGAATCGTAATCAATAATCGAAATAGCCGTGGCGTTCGGCCGCTTATATTTCCATATTTCCGGAACGACGGACATCCCGACGACGGACATCCCGCGAGCCGTGCGCATCCTACGCGGAATACATGGCTGAATGGATATGACCTGCGTGCGATTGCGGCGTCAGCTACCGCTGTTCGGCGACACGTTCCAGCGCGCTCTGCTCAGCGGACGTCTCCGGCACACGCACAGTCAGCGCCTTGCGCTCCACACTGAAACGGATGTGCTTCGTCTCGGGAAGCATATCGCCGTCCACCTGCGCCAAAACGGGCTTCTCCAACTTGATCTCCGCGCTGACGCCCTGCACCTGGTCGACGGTGGAATTCGTGGACAACGGGCTCTGCTGCGCCTTGCCGGTGATGGTCTGGTGCAGTACGTCGCCGAACAGGTTGCACCAGCCGAGGAGGCCGCCGGAGGTGTCGATGACCTCGTAATCGAGCAGGCCATCATCGTATGAGGCGTCGGGCATCAGAGAGAACACGGGGATCTGTCCGCAATTGCCCGCCATGAACGTGCGGAAGACCAGTCCATGCGTGGAATGCGTGCTGCCGTCGGCGCTGGTGATGGTGACGTCGCCCTTGTATTTCGGGGCGAACAGGTTCTTCACGCCCGACACGAAATAGGCTAGCCAGCTGATGTTCTTCTTCAATTCCGGATCGGTGTCCTCGATCATCATCGCGTCGAAGCCGATGCCCGCGATGATGAGGAACGCGTGCCCATGGTCGGTGGTCTTGTCGTCCAACAGGGTGAGACGACCCACATCCACCTGACGTGAGCCGTGCGAGGTCGCCACGGTGAGCGCCGCGTCGATGTCGTCCACGGGAATGCCCATATTCCGGGCGAACAGATTGCCTGTGCCGATCGGCACGATACCCAACGCGTGCCCGGTTCCGGACAGCGCGCTTGCCACGGTGCGCACCGTGCCGTCTCCGCCGACCGCCACCACGACGTCGGCGCCATGGTCCAAAGCCTCCAAAGCGCAGGCGCGCCCGTCCTTGTCAAGCTGCGTCTCGATGAACTCCACCTGGGTGAGATGCTTCGCCTCGCAGAACTCCCTGATATGCTCCTTGCGCTGCTCCGCCTGTGGTTTGGAAGGATTGACGACGAACGCGTAATGCACTTGATCATCGTCGCGTTTGTCGAGTTTCTCAGCGAGCGTGCGGTGCCTGTAGGCGCGGTAACCGAAGAACGCGGCCGCACCCACGGCGACCACGACGACGGCGATGATGAGGATGATAAGTGGCATAGGCATACGTCCATTGTCCACTGGGCCTTCGAAAAAGGCGAATTTGACATGCCGAATTTCGACGATTCCCGCACACGCGTCTAAAAATGAGAACGGTTGCGTCGGTGTCTGCTTTCGGCACTAGGCTGAGAACCATGCTTGATATTCAATTCATTCGTGAACATGCTGACGTTGTCAAGGAATCCCAGCGTAAGCGTGGCGAATCGGTCGAACTTGTCGACGAGGTGCTGCGCTCCGACGAGGTCCGCCGCTCCTCTCTGAAGGAATTTGAGGCCGCCCGCGCGCGGCAGAAGGAGATTGGCAAGAAGGTCGCCGCCGCCCCTGCGGACGAGAAGGCCAAGCTGATCGCGGCCACCAAGGAACTGTCCCAGAAGGTCTCCGAATACAAGGCCGCAGCCGATGCCGCAGCCGAGGAATACACCACCGCCATGTGGAAGCTGTCCAACATCGTCGAACCGGAGGCTCCGGAAGGCGGCGAGGACGATTACGTCGTCGTCAAGAAGGTCGGCCAGATCCGTGATTTCGCAGCCGAAGGCTTCGAACCGAAGGACCACCTGACGCTCGGACGCGGCGTCGCCGGCATCGATATGGAGCGCGGCGTGAAGGTCGGCGGCTCCCGCTTCTACTTCCTGCGCGGCCAGGTGGCCCGCATGCAGATCGCCATGCTCACCATGGCCGTCGACCAGGCCGAGGAACACGGCTTCACGCTGGCCATCACCCCGACGCTGGTGCGTCCGGAAGTGATGCGCGGCACCGGCTTCCTCAACTCCCATGCGGACGAGATCTACCGTCTGCGCGAGCCCGACGACCAGTACCTGGTCGGCACCTCCGAGGTGGCGCTCGCCGGTATGCATGAGAACGAGATCCTGAACCTTGAGAACGGCCCGCTGCGTTACTGCGGCTGGAGCTCCTGCTACCGCCGCGAGGCCGGCGCCGCAGGCAAGGACACCTCCGGCATCATCCGCGTGCACCAGTTCGACAAGGTGGAGATGTTCGTCTACGCCAAGCAGGAGGACTCCTACAAGGAGCATGAGCACCTGTTGGCCATGGAGCAGGAAATGCTCGGCAAGGTCGAGGTGCCGTACCGCATCATCGATACCGCCGCCGGCGATCTGGGCTCCTCCGCGGCACGTAAGTTCGACTGCGAGGCTTGGGTGCCGACCCAGGGCCGTTACCGTGAGCTGACCTCCACCTCCAACTGCACCGAGTATCAGGCCCGTCGTCTGAACATCCGCGAACGTATGGAGGATGGCAACACCCGCGCCGTCTCCACGCTGAACGGCACGCTGGCCACCACCCGTTGGCTGGTCGCCATTCTCGAGAACCACCAGCAGAAGGACGGCTCCATCGAAATTCCGAAGGCCATGCGTCCGTACATGGGCGGCAAGGAAGTCATCGAGCCGACCACGTGGGAGGCCTGATCGGTCGATCAGGACCTATAAAGGTCCAATAAGCCGTTGAGCGGTGCCGGCATTATGCCGGTGCCGCTTTTTCGTATTCCGGCGGCATGCTGTATTTGGAATGGGTGCTGTCTGGAGTGTGCGCCGTGTGGGAAGCTCGGGTGCTGATCGCTATGTGGTCGGTTTCTACA
>NZ_JBNMKH010000135.1:0-2948 GCF_050874245.1 Bifidobacterium sp.
GACCTGCCGACGGACATGAAGGCCGACGGCATCACCTACAAGAACAATTCCAAGGACTACGAGGACTTCCAGAAGGGCGAGAGCTTCCTGCAGTTGTCGAAGACCGAGCGCGACATGATCGACCTGGTCACCAAGAACTTCAAGAAAGTGACTCTGGTGTACAACGGCGCGAACACGTTCCAGTTCGACTTCCTGAAGGACTATCCGCAGATTCAGTCCGTGGTGTGGTGTCCGCCTGCGGGCCAGACTGGTTTCTCCGCTTTGGGCGAGGTGCTCGCCGGCAAGACCAACCCATCCGGCAAGACCTCCGACACCTTCCTCAACGATCTGACCCAGTCCGTGACGTACAACAACTTCGGCAAGTACGAATACACCAACATGACCGACAAGGCGGCCAAGTACAAGGGCTTCACCGGTGACGACGTCACCGCTATCCCTGGTTTCGTGAACTATTCCGAAGGCATTTACGTCGGCTACAAGTTCTATGAGACCGCTTCGGACGAGGGCCTGATCGATTACGACGACACCGTCGCGTTCCCGTTCGGCTATGGCCTGTCCTACACCTCCTTCGATCAGAAGCTCGACAGCGTGAAGTACAAGGGCGGCAAGGTGACCGTCACCGCCACCGTGACCAACACCGGCGACAAGGCCGGCAAGGACGTCGTCGAGGTCTACTACAACCCGCCGTACACCGACGGCGGCATCGAGAAGGCGTCCAGGAACCTGGCGGGCTTCGAGAAGACCAAGGAATTGAAGCCGGGCGAGTCCCAGACCGTGAAGGTCGAGTTCGATGACGACGACATGGCGTCCTACGACTACAGGGACGCGAAGGCGTACGTGTTGGAGAAGGGCGACTACGACATCTCCATCCAGTCGGATTCGCACCACGTGATCGACCACAAGGCGGTCACCGTGAAGGACACCGTCACCTATGATTCCGATTCGAATACGCACAACGGCGACAAGACCGTGGCCACGAACCAGTTCGATGACGTGGCGGGCGATGTGACGTACCTGTCCCGTGCCGGTCACTTCGCGAACTACAAGGAGGCCACCGCCGCGCCGACCAACTTCAAGATGTCCGACAAGGCCAAGGAAACCTTCTATAACAACACGAACTACGATCCGAAGAAGTTCGACAAGGATTCCGACAAGATGCCGACCACCGGTGCCAAGAATGGTCTGAAACTGTCCGATATGTACGGCAAGGACTATGACGACGCCGATTGGGACAAGCTGCTCGACCAGCTCACCTTCGACGATATGGACAACCTCATCGCCAATGGCGGCTACGGCACCCAGGCTGTGAAGTCCGTCGGCAAGATCCAGCTGACCGATGCGGATGGCCCGGCATCGCTGAACAATAACTTCACCGGCGTTGGCTCCATCGGCTTCCCGGCTTCCACCGCATTCGCCTGCACGTGGAACAAGGACCTCGCCAAGCAGTTCGGCGAGATGATCGGCGATATGGCCCACGACATGCATGTGGCTGGCTGGTACGCACCGGCCATGAACATCCACCGCAACGCGTTCTCCGGCCGTACCTTCGAGTACTTCTCCGAGGATTCGCTGCTCTCCGGCGTGATGGCATCCAGCGAGATCGCCGGTGCCAAGTCCAAGGGCGTGTACTCCTTCATGAAGCACTTCGCGCTGAACGACCAGGAGACCAAGCGTACGGAGATGCTGTGCACGTGGACGAATGAGCAGGCCATGCGTGAGATCTACCTGAAGCCGTTCGAGATGAGCGTGAAGGAGGGCGGCGCCCAGGCCGTGATGAGCTCCTTCAACTACATCGGCAACACCTATGCCGGTGCTAACAGCGCGCTGCTGCAGACCGTGCTGCGCGGCGAGTGGGGCTTCAAGGGCTTCGTCCTGACTGACTACTTCGGCGGCTACGGCTATCAGAACGCCGATCAGGAAGTGCGTGCGGGCAACGATTCGATGCTTGCTACCACCAAGATCACCAACCACATCACCGACAAGTCCGCCACTTCCGTGAAGGCCATGCGCCAGGCCGCGCACAACATCCTGTACACGGCCGCCAATAGCTGGCAGTACGCGAATGGCGAGCCGAAGGTCGCGACCCCGATCTGGAAGACCGCCATGTACGTGGTCTGGGGTGTGGCCGCGGTGCTTGTGATCGGTCTGGAGTTCCTGACCATCAAGCGTTACCTGAACCGCAAGAAGGCAGTCGCCACGGTTGAGTCGGCTGCCAAGCCCGCTCAGGCCGAGTGATTGGCTGATAACTGAAAACCAATAATTGAAACCCAAGCCGGGAGCCTCCGTGAAACATGGAGCCTCCCGGCTTTTTGCATTCCCATTGCCTCCGTCCGGATCTGCGCAGTCTTTCTTCGGCACTGTATTGGTTCGGCACTGTACTGGTGAGACCGCCAGGCTATGGATTCCATAGCGCAGATTGGTGCATTGTTTGTGTCTTCGCTTCATCCGCATTTGGTTTTGCGATTCCGACACGCCGTGTGTTGTTGTTTTCGTGTTCACTCTGGCGTTGTCTTCAGGGTTTATCCTGGTCCCGTCGGTGGTTCCGGCCTGTGTCGCGCGTGTTTTCGACACGCCGGTGGATGCGAGTGTTTCCAACGGTTCACGCCATGCCGGTGGATGCCGGGTTGCGTGTTCGCGGGTTCTCGTGTAAGTTTATCTCTTGCTGCTCAGCACGGCGGCCTGGCTCCTTGAGTTTGGGGCGGTCTGCTGGTGCGGTGGTGGTTTGAGAACTCAAGAGCGTATTTGTACTACTTCTTTATAGTCAATGATTGCCAGTTCATCACCGGCCATGGATTTCGGTCCGTGGTGCCGAGGGATCGGGTAAACGGTGGTGAGGTTTTTGTGCGATGCGCCTTTCCTTATAAGGCGATCGTCAATTTTCTTATTGTGAGAGTCATTCAATTGGTTCTCTTCATGAATTTTTTTTGTGGAGGGTTCGATTCTGGCTC
>NZ_JBNMKH010000136.1:0-2937 GCF_050874245.1 Bifidobacterium sp.
ACATTCACAATGAGGATATTGCGAATGTGGTTTTTGACTATCCAAGCAGTGCAGAGCAGCGCCGTATCGGCGCGTTCTTCGACCGTCTGGACTCGCTCATCACCCTTCATCAGCGTAAGTATGATGGCTGCGCCAATCCCCAATTTTTAGAAAGGCGCATCTCATGCAGGAAACCATCACATCAGAATCGCTGTTCTGCGACTACTACGCCCAGTGGGTGAGAACGTACAAGGAAGGCGCCATCAGAGACGTAACCATGGGCAAATATCGACTTACACAATCCTGGCTCGGCAAGCTCATCCCTGAACTCAGGCTCACCGATATGGATCGAACCGCATACCAACAGCTCATCAACGGATATGCACAGCATCATGAGCGCCAAACCACCATGGATTTTCATCATCAGATCAAAGGTGCCATTCTCGATGCCGTCGATGAAGGACTCATTCCCCGTGACCCGACGCGAAAGGTCATCATCAAAGGCAAGCAGCCACGCATTAAGAAAATGAAGTATCTCAACCAATTCGAGCTGCATGCCATGCTCGCGGACCTTGATCTTGGGGCCGAGGCAAGCTGGGATTGGCTCATCCTCCTTATCGCGAAAACCGGACTCCGATTCTCCGAGGCGCTTGGGCTCACACCCGATGACTTTGATTTCGCACACCAGACGCTTTCCGTCAACAAAACTTGGGATTATAAGAATGGCGGCGGTTTCGTACCCACGAAAAACGAATCGTCCGTGCGTAAAGTGCAACTCGACTGGCAACTCATCATGCAAATGTCTGGATTGCTCAAGGATCTTCCGCATGATAAACCTATTTTCGTGCACGGCAAGGTCTACAATTCAACAGCCAACGACGTGCTTGCAAAACATTGCAGAAACGTGGACGTGCCAGTTATTTCCGTTCATGGTCTTCGCCACACACACGCTTCGCTGCTGCTGTTCGCCGGCGTATCGATCGCCAGCGTGTCACGCCGTCTAGGCCATGCCAGCATGACTACAACTCAGGAAACCTACCTGCACGTCATTCGCGAGCTGGAAAACAAAGACGTGGATATCGTCATGCGGGCACTATCGACACTCATCTAATGGGGTTTCCTACTCTTTTCAGATATTCGAAATAGTCGAGCCACCCGAAGCAGCATATACCGTTTTCCGCCATTCTTTAGTAAAAGCGCCAAACACCGTTGCCAGATTCAATTCCGTAGGCGGTTCTGAGGCTCCGTAGGTGGTTGGCGGAAGTAAGACGCTTTGGAAACGGCTTGAATTAAGCCATTCCCGAGCATCAATACCAAGGCCAACCACCTACGGAAGCGAAAAACCACCTACGGAATGTTCTCTTGGCAGCAAACCTGCCGCAAACATTAAGAAAACCTGTCTCGGCGCATAAGAAACCGAAACTCGGCATTCCGGCCACGTGCCCCGCACGGCCACGCGCCATGATCCGAGGAAGGCTTTAGAAATAGGTACTCCAGCTGAGTTTGACGGCGAGGATGATACCAGTGAGCACGGCGGCGGCGCGCATGATGTTCTCGGGAATGCGGCGTGTGACCGGAGGGGCGATGGAGCTGCCGATAATGCAGCCCAGGCACATCGCGATGGCGAACGGCCAGTAGACGGAGCCACGGCAGATGAACATGATCGCGGCGGAGATGTTCGCGCCGAAGCCGACCACGGTTTTCAGCGCGTTGATCTGGTGGAACGGGCCGATCTTGCCGAGGTCGAGGATCGCCAGGGCGAGGGTGCCGGCGGCGGCACCGAAATATCCGGAATAGATGCCGACGAAGCTCACGCCGACCCACAGCCACCACGGGTCGTTGCGAAGACTGCCATTGGCTGTCCTGCTGGCAATCCGTGCGGCGCGTTCGCCCTGCTGTGATTGAGGCAACGCCTGCGCGACGGCGTCGCGCGCGGCCGCTTTCTTCCGCGGGTTGAGCGCGATGATCAACGCGCTGAACAGGATGAGCGGCGGCACCGCGAATTCGAAGACCTTCGCCGGCAATTCCAACAGCAGCAGGCCACCGATGATGCCTCCGACCAATCCTATGCACGCATAGACGGCCACGCGGCGCCCTTGACCTTTGAGCTCCTTGCGCGCGGCCAGCAGCCCGCCGATGCCGGTGCCGCACACGCCCACCGTGTTCGTGGTGTTGGACAGCACCGGCGGAATGCCGAACGCCAGCAGCGCCGGGTAGGAGATCAGAGAGGAGGCTCCGACGGCGTATCCGACGAATCCCGCGCCGATTCCGGCGACAAGCACCAACAGCAAGGTGACGACGGACACTCCTGCGATCATGACCACTTTCCTCAATTTCCGGGTTTATATGACAACGGGAGCCAAGCTTAACGGCTTGGCTCCCGGAAATGTCAGGCTTGTTCAGAACGTGGTTGAATCACCACGTCCGAACGGCACGGTTCAGCGTCCGCGCTTGGCGATCAACGATTCGGTCCAGTATGCGGCAAGCGGAATCAGCGCCCACTGCAGTGCGAGTCCCGGCAGGCCGGCGGCCAGATCACTCGTCCAAGTGGCGGCGATGGCGTTGGACGAACCGAAGGCGAACACGGCAATCGCCGTGGCCACGGTCAGCGCCACTCGACCGGCCACCTGTGCGACGACCACCTTGGCCAGGCCCGGCAGCCTGACCGAACGCAGCAGGCCGGCAACGAGTCCATACGCGCACAGCTCGACCATCATCAGCGGCAGCATGGCCAGCATCGGCATGCCGGACAGCAGGAAACTGACGAGCGGCGCCGCGGCGCCGGCGATCGCGCCAACGGCGGGACCGGCGATCAGGCCAACGAAGATGATCGGCAGGTGCATCGGCAGGAACGCCACGCCCAAAGCGGTGCCCTGCCCGGACACCGCGCCGATGACATGGAACAACTGCGGCAGCGCGACCGCGGCCGCAATGGCCAGCAGCGTCGCCGCGGCCTTG
>NZ_JBNMKH010000137.1:0-2931 GCF_050874245.1 Bifidobacterium sp.
CGA
Organism: Bifidobacterium sp.; assembly: GCF_050874245.1. Taxonomy (GTDB): domain Bacteria; phylum Actinomycetota; class Actinomycetes; order Actinomycetales; family Bifidobacteriaceae; genus Bifidobacterium. The sequence goes on from NZ_JBNMKH010000137.1 coordinate 4, forward strand.
CGGCCCGGCCGAGCTGAAGGGATTGAAGGGCAAGGAGGCGCTCGACAAGATCGCATTCAAGCTGCCGTTCGCCAATGTGACGCCGTATGTGGTGATTGCGTTCATGCTGCTGGTCGTGGTGCTTATGTGCTTCTCCGCAAGCTATCGCATCGCCGTGATCGCCGGCGTCATCTGGCTGGCGGTGCTGTTCGCCGCCGCCCAGCTCACACTTGGCAAGTCCGGCAGCGAGCGTGGCGAGGACGCGGCGGTGATTGTCGACGCGGCTGCCGCAACCGCTGAGTAATCGCAAGAAACACAAAACGGCCTCCTCTTCCGGCTTTTGTTACCCGAATCGGCTGGTTACGGTAACAAAAGCCGGATGGGAATGCCGTTTTTGCGATTAGACGGGGCGATTAGACCGGCGCGACCAGACCGACGGCCTCAGTCAGCGGTGCCGTCGGGGGTGACGGGCTCGGCGGACTCGACGGGGGCGGTATGGTCGGTCAGGTCCAGACGGAACGGCTGCGCGGGCAGGCCGTCGTCGTTGAACAGCGGAGCCGGACCCCAACTGCGCCAGGCGTATCGCATCGCCATCGGCTCCGGCACATCCGGAGTCGCCAGCGTAATCGTGCCGATGCTGCGGCTGTTGACCGGAATACCGAATTCGGTGGCGTTGTAATCGACCACGTTCACTCTGGAATTGACGAGGTCGTCGATGTCGCAATCCACGAAAATCGCCGCGGTGGCAGGATGGAACACACCATCGGCGCCCGCAAGCTCGAAACCGGAGCTCTCCGGCGAACGCACCAACGAAGGCAGCTCGGCAACGGAAGCATCGCCCCTGCTGCCGGGCGTAGTGCCATCGAAATGCAAACCGTGCGCGTAACGGAAGAACAGCCGCACGCGACCGTTCGGATCGCAACGGAAGCCCAGCACCGTCGGCCCGTACACGGGAATGCGGGACATGCCGTACACCTGCCTCAACGCGCAATCGGCAAGGCGTTCGCCCGGAGTGCGCTTGTCGACGGGGTGGATGTTGTCATACTCGCCACAATCGATGGTGCAGATGACATACACGTTGTCGATGGACTGCGCCGCATCCCATTGGGCCTCACGCAGCACCGGCCACAGCATCGGATCGCCTTCGGTCTCGTCCACCTTCTTGTCGATCCATTGCGGCAGCTGCACGATGAGGAACGGCAGATTCTCGCTCCACAGCGCACGCCATTCGCCAATCATCATGCCCAGCAATTCACGGTAGAAACCGCAGTATTGCTCGTCTTCCTCGCCCTGATACCACAGAAAACCGGCCAGCGAATACGGCATGATACGTTCCAGCATGGCGTGGAAAGGCCCGGACGGACGCCACTGCGACGTGGGCGTGAGCGGCGGCGGCCACGGGCATGCGCCGAACTGTTCGTTCAACTTTTCCTGCGCAATATCCGGATCGGCTTCGCGCGCGGCAGCGACATTCGCATTCCACTCGTCGACTTGCGATTCCCAGTCGCTGGTTTCCAAATCGAACTGCTGTTGCGTCTTGCCGGCGATCGCCCGCTGGTAACGCGTCAAGTAATCGCGGCCGGCACCGCTGGAATTCAGCGCGTCCTCGCTCATCCAGCACGTAATCGAAGTGCCGCCGATATAGCAGTCAACAATGCCAATCGGCAGATCGGAGTCGAGTTCGGCGCGTAGTTTACGTGCGAAATAGTAAGCGACCGCACTCATCACACCACTGTTTTCCGGCGATGATTCCTGCCAGCTCGCCGCATTCTCCGCATTGCGATTGATGACACCGGTTTTCGGCACATTGTAGAAACGCAGCAGCGGATCGGCGCAATCCTCAAGTGCTTCGTCGGCATGCTCGCTGTTACGCAACTCAAGTTCCATATTGCTTTGGCCGCCGGCGAGCCACACTTCGCCGATAAGCACGTCGTCGAATTCGATGGCATCATTGCCCGCGATGATACGAAGCGTGTACGGACCACCTTCCGGTTGCGCGGGCAGCATCACGCGCCACTGCGAAAAGCCGTTGACCACGTTCTGCGAAGAATAAGCATGTTCCTGCGCGATCAGGGAGCCGTCAAAGTCGTGTATTTCCGCCACAACCTCCATACCGGCGCAATCGGCAGCCAATGCGCCGAACACCGCAATGGGCTTGTTGCGTTGCAATACCATGTGCGAGGCGAAAATCGAGGCGATATGCAGCACGCCCAAGACATTACGCTCCTCCACCTGCTCCATCTGCGCCGTCATTTCGGAACCAGGCGCAATCCCCGTCGCAGTGACCATTGCTTCAGCTTCCTCATCAAACAATCCTATGTGCCTATCCTAAGCCACTTTCCTACCAAAATGCGTGAAGCGTCACCTAAATAAGCACATGCCTGCCCGCACAAACGTCATTTTCAGCGATCGAAACGTCGCTTCGGTAGGGACTTAATCGCAATTCCCAACGGAAACAACATTCCAACGGCCCGAAACGTCGCTTCCGTAGGAGTTTCTCAGGAAAGGTATCACGATTGCGCCGCGACGAATTTTTTACGATTTCGCGGCTCACTTTGTGGACTGGATACGTACCAAAACGGCCGCTCCGGTAGGATGGACCCCAGTTTGCAGGACAAAATCCATGCACGAAACCACGAATTTCATCTGCGAATGGTAGAAACCCGAACGCTTTCCAAGCGTTCACCCCACTACACAAAAGGAGTGCCAAGTACAATGGCTGCACAAATCTGGTATGAGAACGATGGAGATCTCTCGGTCCTCGAAGGCAAGAAGGTTGCCATCATCGGTTACGGTTCCCAGGGCCATGCCCATGCGCTGAACCTGCGCGATTCCGGCGTCGACGTCGTCGTCGGCCTGCGCCCGACCTCCAAGTCTGTCGAGCACGCCAAGGAGCAGGGTCTGGAAGTCAAGTCCGTTCCGGAAGCCGCCGCTGAAGCCGACATCATC
>NZ_JBNMKH010000138.1:0-2924 GCF_050874245.1 Bifidobacterium sp.
CCATGACCCGCGTGCCCGACGACTATCTGCGGGAGGCGCTCGAATCCAAGTCCGGACACTGGGAGATCAAATCCCGCGTCGAGGATTACAGACAGGCGTTGCGCGAGGCCATGCGGTTGGAGCGGCTGTTCGCCGGCCCCGACAGTCAGGTGTTGGCCGAGATCCGCGGACAGGTCGAAGCCGAAATCGCCAAGGAGGAGGAACGGTGAGCGTCGACGCATACTCTGAAAACAATAGATAGGAGATTCAATGCGTTTCGTCGTCGAAGGCATCGGGAAAATCGGACGGGCCGAGATACTCCTGGATGGCATCACCCTGATCGTCGGAGAGAACAACACCGGTAAGTCAACCATCGGGAAGGCGTTGTTCGCCCATGTGAATTCCGTTTGCGGGTTTAGCAGAAGAATGAAAGCCACATACCGCAACGAGCTGTCCCATATATTGTTCTACCACGCCATTATGGAGTACCGGGATATCATCGGATTCGTCCATGATCTGATCGACGAAATGATAGATGTGCTGCCTGGAAAGGAACTCAATCCATCCTCCCTTGCGCGATGGATAAAACATCTTGTGGACGGCGGCGGCATGTCCGCGGACGACTATGAGACCGAAAGGGTGGAGAAATACCTGAAGTGGCTGTCCGGCCGCTCCAGGCAGGCGATTTCATTCAGGGGGCAGATCTGCAAGCTTTTCGGGATCGAACGCGATCAATGGGAACAGATGTTCCTGTCGGACGACCTGAATGCCGTATTCGCCAACCAGCCGCAATCGTTACTTCCGGGTGCATTGTCGCTTTCGACATTTCTAGAAGACGACGGGAAGCCGGTCGAAGACGGGGAATTGGACGCTTTGCTCCTGGATGATGTGGAGACGTTCCCCTCGCTGATGTCCTCCATCGATGAAAATGAGGATGGGTTCCGCCGTTCCTCCACGAAATACGTGACGCGCGAGAATCGACAGGTGATCGCAACCCATCGTTCATCCCGCCCGTTGTCGGAGAACGACAATCGTCTTCTCGCCATGCTCGACGAAATCTACGCCGGAACCGTGGAACGCCAACCCGGCAAGACTTCAATTCTTCATGAGACGTTTAAAACCACGGAAGAGCTTGGCGTTTCCACCAGCTCGATGGGTGTACGGCCCATTCTTCTGTCGAAGCATCTTATTGCCCGGAACATCGCCGACGGGAGACTCGTCCTGATTCTCGACGAACCAGAGGTGCATCTGCACCCTGCATGGCAGGTGGCGTACGCCCGTGTGCTTTCAGCCATGTCCGAACTGCTGGGCGTCCGTATTCTCATCACAACGCATTCGCCATACTTCATGAAGGCCATGCTGATCAACGGCAACCGTCAAATTCGCTGCTATGGTACCGACGTCGATGAAAACGGAAGAGTCTCCCTTGAACTTCTGGATAAAGACGGGGTCGCGGACAGGTACGAGTCCATGATCGTCCCCTTCGACGAATTGGCGGCCGAACAGCTTGAGGCCAAAATCGCCAGGGAGGAGGAACGGTGAGCGTCGACACATTGGAGGAACTGGTCGGCTGGCCGGACAACGAGAACACGTTCTTGGTGTCCGCCTTCAACGGCGTGCGTCTGGCCGTCGCGCCCGCCGACGTAGGCGGGGAACTTGGCATGATGGCCGCGCTCGACTGGGCATATGCCAAGTACGGGGCGGCGTTCGCCGGTTCGGCCGAACCGGTCTGGCGCCTGCGCCGCTGGCACGGATGCCGCGCCACGGGCTTCGCCGACTGGATTGGCGACGCAGAAAAATTCTTCGGCGTGCGGTCGGTCGTCCTGCTCGACGGCCGTGGCCATGCCGTCGACGAGGTTCGATTGGAGGAGATATGACCGATTGTGGAATCTATGGAAAACCGATAGGGGAGCATGAGTCGTGGCTCGTCTGGCACACCGGCGGGGACGGGTGCGACCTGGGATAAAACGTGCCCCGCCCTTTAGGACGGGGGTGGCCGAAGTCCGAAACTTCGAGACGCATGGAGCTGATTATGGAGACCGTCAGGCGCTATAACTACCGCGCGTACCCCACGAGGGGCCAACGCATGGCTTTGTCGCGCCTGCGCGACGCATAACGCTCTCCAAAAGAAAACAGCCTGAAGGAGGCTTGAATCATGATCCAACTCGTCATCGCGCTCATTGTTCTGATTGCCACCGTCGTTCTGACGGTCCAGACAGCCAAGATGCGGCATGGGCGCTCCGTCACCGTTCTGTTGCCCGGCGTGGCCATCGCCGTGGTCATCGCCGCCACGTCATGCGTGTACTCCCTGGACGTGGGCGAGGTCGCGGTCATCCGCAATCTCGGCGGCTCCGTGTCCGGCTCCCAGTCGGAGGCGGGCTTCCACGCGAAGGCCCCATGGCAGAGCGCCGTCAAATACGACACGCGCAACAATCTCATCAACTTCTACGGCGACACCGACTATGAGACGACCGGCGGCAGCGAGGTCGGCAAGCAGGTGTCCATCAACGACAAGTCCGGCGCGAGCGCGAACGTCGACATCCAGGTGAATTATTCGCTGCGTCCCAATGCGGCCGTGAGCCTGTACCGCGATTACGGCTCGCAGGAGAACTTCGTGTCCAAGTACATCTCCAACGACCTGCGTTCCGTGACGCGTGAGATCGCCGGAAAGTACGACACCATCATCATGCTGACCGACCGCGGCTCGTTCACCCGCGGCGTGCAGAAGGCCCTGTCCGAGAAGTGGAAGGGCATGGGCCTGACCGTCGAGCAGGTCAGCGTGCAGGACGTGCGCTATCCGAAGGAGATCACCAGCGCGTACGCCGCCGCGCAGTCCGCCGAGGTGCAGAAGCGCAAGGCTTCCAACGAGCAGGAGACCGCGAAGGTCGAGGCGGAGACGAAGCGCATCAAGGCCCAGGGCGAGGCGGACGCGAACAACATCCTCA
>NZ_JBNMKH010000139.1:0-2841 GCF_050874245.1 Bifidobacterium sp.
CCAACGAAGATGATCGGCAGGTGCATCGGCAGGAACGCCACGCCCAAAGCGGTGCCCTGCCCGGACACCGCGCCGATGACATGGAACAACTGCGGCAGCGCGACCGCGGCCGCAATGGCCAGCAGCGTCGCCGCGGCCTTGGTGGTCAGGCTCAGCTTCGGCAGGTCGGCGCGGCGCAGGGAACGCACGGATATGGTTGCGGAATCAGACATGTTCATTCTCCTTTTGTTTGCTTCTCTTCGTTAATCGTCATGCATCGTTCGGCAATGCAGTGTCGACCAGCATATCGGCGGCAGTTCGAACGTCGGTCGCTTCGAAATAGCGGTTCTCCAGCGGAATCCACTCGTCGACGAACCGTCGCAGCATACGGGGGTTGCGTGACTCGAGCCGATGCAATTGCTCGGCCGGGTCGATCGCAAGACAGATCATGAAATCGTAATACCCACGCAAGGCGGGATGCATGCTGTAGCTGCCCTCCACGACGGTCAGCCGTGCCGGTTCCACGGTGCGTGAAGCGGCGAAATCGCCCGCATGGCAATCCCAAGGTCGGTATCGCGCGGCTTTCCCGTCGGCAAGCGGCGCCAACGTCTCCGTCTCGAACCGCTCGCGGTCCACGTTGCCACCAGGTTCAGCCAGACGTTCCGGCATGCGCTGCTCCGGACGCAGGAAGAAATCGTCCATATGCAGCACATTGCCACCGAACCGTTCGTTGAGGATTTGGGCGAACGTGGTCTTGCCTGACGCGCATGGACCGTCGATGGCCACGAACACCCGTTCTCGGGTATCGTCCCCAAGCAGCGTCGCCAAGCGTGCGATCGCCTTGTCCGCGGTCCGCGGCGACGCCTCGTTCATGTCCACGCCCATTTCAGTCGAGCACTGTCAGACGGTACGCGCGCGAACCGATGCCGAGTTCTTCGGCGTATTCGAGCGTGTGCTCGCCGTGGCGGGAAGCGATGCGTTCGGTGACGGACGCGCCGTCGGGGGCGATATGGACGAGATCCACGCATGCCTGATCGAGCGCCACCGGGTCAAGCGATGACAACACGCCGATATCGTGCATGTCCGGTTCGGAGGGGGCGGGGAAACAGTCGCAGTCCACGGACAGGCGGTTCATGACGTTCAGATACATCATGTTGCCATGCATGTGGCTGATCACTGCTTCGTCGGCTTCAGCCATCGATTCGAGGAAGTCATCTTGGTCGGCTTCCACCCAGTGGTTGGTGGCCACGCCCGCGGAATGGATCCAGCGTTTGCCGTTCGACGATGCGATGCCGATGGACACGTTTTTGAGCGCGCCGCCGAAGCCGCCCATCGGATGGCCTTTGAAGTGTGAGAGCACGAAGATGGAATCGTAGTCGTCAATATGCTTGCCGACGATGTCGTAGGGAATGTGCCGGTGCTTGGCCACTGGAATCTCGATTTCCCCGCCCATGTCCATGATCTGGATCGGCGCGATGTCGGCGTATCCTCGTTCCTTGAATACGGCGAGGCTTTTCTCCGGCGTTTCGCGGTTGCCGTCATATGCGGTGGCGCATTCCACGAGCGTGCCGCCAATCTCCCGCACAAGGTCCTTGACGAGCGCCGGATTGAGGTTGTTGGATTTCTCCGATTCGCCGGAGTGAATCTTGATGGCCACGCGACCTTCCGGCTTGGTTCCGAGCGCGTGGTAAGCGTCGAGCAGGCTTTCCGGCGTGATCAGGGGTGTGAAATACACCTCCGGAGCCTGCTCATTGTCGGTGCGATGGGCCAATCCGTCCAGTGAGGTGATGTCGAATTCAGTCATGATCCTCCTTGATTGTTTCTTTTTCCGCCATTGAGGCCCAGCATAGCAACTTCAAGTCGACTTGAGGCAAATCCACCGGAATCGTTCCCGTCCGAATCCGGACAACGTCTACGCGCCCACCGTCGCACGGGCCACCGTCATGAAATCGTTCAACGCGCTCCATCGGTAGTCCTGCCTGCGGATGCCGAAATCGATGGAATACCGTGCGCTTTGCCCAAGCGGAAGCACTTTGATTTCGGACAAGGTCTCGCCGTTCTGCGTTCCGTGCAGGAACTGGCGGACCATCAAAGTCGCACCGACACCCAGCTTCGCCAGAGCGAGCAGGGTCTGCATGTTGTCGGACCGCACTTTGACGATGGGACGGAATCCCGACCGCTGGAACAGTTCGTCGCCGATGCGGCCGTCAATGTCGTTGCAGTGGCCAAGCACAAACGGGCATTGGCTCAATGGCGTCAGATCGCCCCGGGCGATGCGCGCCTCAGCCTCGCCCGGTGATCGGCCTACCACCTGCATCCACAGGGAACGTGATATGACCAGCTGCATCTCCTCATCGTAGAAGTCGATGAGTTCCACTCCCGGTATCGCGTGGGCGAAATGCGCAATGGCGAGATCCACCTCTCCGTCGGCCAACCTTCGACCATGTGATTCGTTCACGCCCTCGATCATGTCGATGGCGATACCTGGACGCTTCCTCTGGAATGCGGCGATGACGCGCGGCATGATGGCCTGTCCCCTGGTATGCCCGACTGCCACGCGCAGCACACCCGACTCGTCGTGCGCGATATCGCCGAATTCCTGCATCATCATCGCATGCTCACGTTGGAATCCGTTGGCGTACCGCAGGAACGTCCTTCCCGCATAGGTCAGCTCCAATGGCACATGACGGACGAACAGCTCGCATCCCACCTCCCGTTCGAGGTTCGCGATGTGCGCGCTGAGCGTCTGCTGTGTGATGCCCAGACGTTTCGCCGCCTTGGTAAAGCTTCGTTCCTTGGCGACCATGATGAAGTAATCCATGCTCAGGAAATTCATGCACAGTATTTTACCTGTGACGCGAA
>NZ_JBNMKH010000140.1:0-2821 GCF_050874245.1 Bifidobacterium sp.
AGTACATGGTCTGGTATCGGGACAAGCGGATCAAGACGGAGTTCGGCATGAGCATCATGGACCGTCGACGCGAGCTCGGTCTTGTGGCATGATTGGTGGTGATGGAATCAATGACGAGTCCAACAAAACGGCACCAGCCCCTACCTGAATAACACTACTTATACGTGTTGCGTCGGTACCTAAAAGACACATCGGTACCTAAAAGACACGAAACGACGATTTTCCACGTTTCGGACCGTTGAATCCCATGATTTACGGGAAACCAGCCGCTGAAAGACGTCAAAATGGTATCCAAATAACACCATTTTTTGACATCGGTACCCAAATAACACCAGTTGGTACCCAGAAGACACCACCAAACGTCACACCGGTACCCGAATGACACCACCCAAATGCCATGGTGGTACCCAAAAGACACCGCTGGTACCCAAATGACACCACCCTCGCACGTTGTATGCAATCAAATAAAGGTGCTCAGATTAAGTGCTGGAAGCGTCCACCTCGATTTGACGCTGATTACGGAACAGGTTTCGGAACATCATCCGCCGGAGTGCCATAGACATAGCGGCCGATCCGCCGTCACGGGGTGTTCATTCCCGATCATGGAGTACGAGAAGTCTTCGTCACGCCAGCAGTCGGTCTTCCCAATGAATAGCCGTGAGAGGGCGCACGCTCCAAAGGCGTGCGCCCTCTCACGGGAATGGAATGGAGAATGAAGTAAACGACCTTCTATCTGGACATTACCCCCGTTCTCGCGATTGACCCCAGCCAGTCCAAGGATGGCTTCGGATGGCGTTCGAAGGTGTCCTTGTCCCAAGAGGCCAGGCCGAACGTCGGAGTGAACGAGCCCCACTCATAATTGTCGAGCAGGGACCAGTGGAGGTATCCCCTCACGTCGATGCCGTCATCCATCGCGTCGCGCATGCCGGCTATGGCGCCGAAGGTGTAGTCGATCCTCCGGCGGTCGTCAGCAGTGGCGATGCCGTTCTCAGTGACGATTATCGGCGTGTGTCCGGCGACGTCCCATGTGTGCCGGATGGCGATGCCCAACGCCGGCGGGAAGTACTCCCAGCCGGTGAGGGTGCGTTCCGCGTCCTCGGGGACCGGCACGGGTCCGTCCTTGCCGATGAAGGTCCTCAGATAGGCCTGCACGCCGATGAAGTCGTCCCCGGCCGCGGCCGCGGTGAAGTAGTCCTCGCGTGGATACTGGTATTCCTCCATCTCCCGTTCGCATCCGGGCATGGCGTGGAACGCCTGGCAGGCGATGGTCCACCCGGACTTGATATGCGGGTTTTCGGACAGTATTTCCCTGGCTTTCCTGTGCGCTTTGACGAGCGTAGCGGAGATGTCCGGATCGGGTGCGGGCAGCGAGGCGGCCACGAAGTCGCTGCCTTCGGTCCCGCCACGGGTCAACGCGACCATGTTCGGCTCGTTGATGGTGCACACCCAGGTAACGTCGTGGAGTATCGGCATCACGTACCGCACGTACCGGGCGAAGTAGTCGACGGCATCGGCGTTGAGCCATCCGCCCTTGGCGGCGAGCCACAGCGGCAGCGTCATGTGGTTCAGTGTGACCATGGGCTCGACGCCGTTCTCATGGCACGCGTCGATCATACGGCGGTAGTGCAGCAGCTGCGCTTTGGAGAAGCGGCCCTCCGCAGGCTCGATGCGGGCCCATTCGATGGAGAAGCGATACATGCCCAATCCGGCGTCGGCGAGCATTCTGATGTCCTCGCCGTAACGGTGGTAGCTGTCGGCCGCGTCTCCCGACGGCTCGCTGAGGTCCGTGCGTTCGGCGTGCTCCCTGGCCCACCAGTCGCTCGCGACGTTGTTCCCCTCGATCTGGTGCGCGGCCGTGGACGCGCCCCAGATGAATTCCGACGGGAACTCGTATTGTTCTTTCATGACATGTCTTTCTATTTGATGCCCGTTCCGGCGACGCCTTGGATGAAGTAGCGCTGCAGGAATACGAACAGGAGGAGGATCGGGGTGACCACCAGTACGGCTCCGGCGAGCAGGACGCTGTAGTTCGTAGCGTTCTGGCCGGTGGAGTAGAGGGACAGCGCCACGGGCAGCGTGTACTTCTCCTCGGTCTGAGCCGCGACCAGCGGCCACAGGAAGTTGTTCCAGGAGGACAGGAACGTGAGGATGGACAGCGTCGCCAGCGGCGGCCCACACTGGGGCAGGACGATCTGGAAGAATATGCGCAGCTCGCCGGCTCCGTCGACCCTCGCGGCCTCCATCAGCGCGTCGGGGATTCCGGAGATGAACTGCCGCATCAGGAAGACCCCGATGGGCTGGCACAGGAACGGCAGGATGAGCGCCGCGTAGGAGTTCGCGAGTCCCATGTTCGAGATAATCACGAACAGGGGGACGAACGTGGCCACGCTCGGGACCATGAGCGTCACCATGACGGCGCCGAACAGGATGTTCTTGCCAGCGAAGTCCATCTTTGCCAGGGCGTATCCGACCATGGAGCAGAACACCATGTTCCCGAGGACGGTAATCACGGCGACGACCATGCTGTTGGTGAAGTAGGTGCCGAAGTTCAACTCGCCGAACCATTTCGCGAAGTTCGCGAGCGAGGCGTGCTCGGGCAGGAGCTTCGGCGGTTTGGCGAGGATCTCCCTCTGGGTCTTCAACGATCCCAGCGCCATCCACAGGAACGGGAAGATCCAGAAGACTCCGATCACCGCCAGGACGCAGTAGGAGAGGCCACGTCCCTTGACGAATCGGCGCCAGAGCGACTGCTTGTTGCTTTGCGGCCTCGAGGCCGCGACCGTCGTGGCTGTCATCTCAATCCTCCTTGAGAATGCGGAAC
>NZ_JBNMKH010000141.1:0-2779 GCF_050874245.1 Bifidobacterium sp.
GCCCCCGGCAAGCCGACGACGTTCGGCGTCAACGATCCGATCATGTCGTGGGTGGATTCCAAGGGATTCGCGGCGCGCACCGTCGCCAAGACGCTGACCAAGCGAGAAGCGAAGATCCTTGAGAAGACCGGCTCTCCGGATCTGAACACCCTGTTCATCCTCAACATGCCGCCTCGCGCCATGAGCAAGATGACCCAAGGCATGGTCGATTCGGCGATGGTCGATGCCATCGTGAAGATCGCCAATGGCCATACCTTCCGCGGATTGGGCGGCGTGATCGCCGGCTTCTTCCGCAACCAATCCGCAAACAAGCGCACCGCAAAGGAGCTGAACCATGACTGACAACAACGCTGCGAAGCCGGCTGGAACCGCCGGCGAGAAGAAGGTCGGGCCGATCCGCCAGTGGATCAAGGACCATCCGAACATCTGGGAGTTCATCCTGTTCAACGTGCTGTCGAACATCTCCACCATCACCCGCTTCGTGGTGACGTGGATCGGCACCGCCATCTTCATTTCCGGCATGGGCCTCACCCAGCCGTTCCACTTCCTGATCTTCAACTACGACACCAAGGGCAACGGTCTGGGCGGATTCCTCACCTTCCTGCTGGCCGAGGTGCTCGCGCAGGTGGTGAACTTCTTCGTGCAGATGAAGTGGGTGTTCAAGTCCGACTCCAGCTTCAAGGACGCCGCTTGGAAGTATGTGATCCTCGCCGTGATCATCGTGGTGGTGAACCTCGTGCTGCCGGGCTACGTGACCGGCCTGTGCCAGGGCTGGGGCATGAACGCGGGCATCGCGGGCACCATCGCCTCCGTGGTCAATACCCTGCTCGCCGTGGTCGTCAGCTATCCGCTGCTCAAGTTCTGGGTCATGCCGAAGAGCGGCGACAAGTCCACTGACGGCAAGAAGAAGGAGGCCGCCAAGTAAGCTTTTTCTGATTCTTTCTCTCTTCCTTTCCCGCCCACCCGGGCTCCCTTTTCCCGGGTGGGCTTTTCATGTCTGTCTTCGCGTCTTTTTCCATGCCTTTCGTGCTTCCCCTTTTTGGCGGCTGTGGCAAGCGGTGGAAGCTGTGGAATACGGCAACGAAATCGTCCGTTTTGTGCATCACATGTCTGCAATGCTTGATTTTCCAGAGATATGCCCATGCTCATCGCTAGAGAACGGGAAGCGCCATCCATTATGCCGGTGAACAAATTTCTTGCGCTGAGAGGCGTAGCGAACCGTCGGCAGTGTGTCGGAGCTGGAGAAGATTTGTTGCATATGGCAGAACGATGCCGCAATCTGCCTCCGGTTGCCCATGATTCGCCGCAATTTGTGTCACGATCCCGAATTTCGGCTGTTTTTTCGAATCGTGACACATCTGACGCTCCTTCTTTACCCCCTAACCATGCTTTTTAGTGCGATTAGCCCAGGAAAAGCTATTTCGGGGGTATCTCTCCGCTGAGATTTGTGTCACGATTTCAATTTTTGCCCGTTTTTTCGGATCGTGACACAAAAGCACCTGCTACACGATACCGAAATCGCCTTTCGGGGGTGTGTGGAAACGTTTGAGAGCTTTTGGAAGTACTCCGGAAGCATTTCGCGGCCAATTCGAATGGCGGATGTCATACGGCGGTTTGCAAAGAGGAGGGAATGCGAGTCTGCCGTTTTTTAGGATAGGGGAGAGGGCATAGGGAGAGGCGTACGGCCTAACCCACCAGCGCGCTGACGTCGTGGACGTCGGCGAGGTGCCGTTTCATCGCTTGTTCGGCGGCCTGCGCGTCACCGGAGCTGACGGCTTCGAAAACGGCTTGATGCCCCATGTGCGAGATCCTACGGCCGGTAGGGGTCTGATGGGACAGTTCCCTCACATGCTCGGTGCATTTGAACGTGAACTGCAGAATGGTGAGCAGCAGTTTGTTGCCGGTGGCGTGCGCGAGCAGCAGATGGAATTGGATGTCGAGTCTCATCGATTGCGCTTGGCTGAGGTTTTCGTCCTCTTCCTTGTCGAGGATGCCTCGCAATGCGGCGATATGGGTCGGAAGGGCGCGTTGCGCCGCGAAGGCCGCGATCCGGGGTTCGAGCGATTCGCGCAATTCCGTGGCATTTTTGAGCTCGATGTCGGTCGATTCGAGCATGGCCGCCAGTTTCCGGGTGTTCGACATGGGGTCGAGCACAGTGCTGCCTCGTCCTTGGACCCGTTCGACGAGTTGTTTGGATTCGAGTTCGGACAGTGCCTCGCGTATGGAGGTCCGTGAGACCTTGAACTGTTCGGCCAGCGCGCGTTCCGCGGGGAGACGTTCCCCGGGTTTGAGCACGCCCGTCATGATGAGCTTTTCGAGATGGTCGGCGATCTGCCCGCTGATATTGCGATTGACGAATTCAATCGGTGGTATGACGGTCTCGCTGTGGGATGGGCCGTTCGTCGTGGAAGCCATGCTTATCCTCGCTTTGCCGATGTCTTTGCCATGTTTTTGCCGATGTTTGTCAATGCCTTGCCTGCGGACGCGGATTGGTCTATTGGCCATACCAATTCAGCATAAAACAACATGATTGGTCTGCTTGCCGTTTCCGTTCTGTAACAAGTGCGTGACCGCCTATTTCGGTGGCGGAAATTGAAGCATCGAGACCATACCATTGGCTTCGTTATTGGTTTCATTGTTGGTTTCGACGCAAATCGGACATACCAAAACCGCGTCATACCAAGTCGTACCAAAGAGACGACATACCAAAAAGGCGGAGATCGATGAAGGATTCAAGGGCATTCGGACCGGTGCTGCAAAGGCTCACTCCGGAAGAGGC
>NZ_JBNMKH010000142.1:0-2737 GCF_050874245.1 Bifidobacterium sp.
CCCGCGATGGCGGTTGGCGTCGAAATCGCCCTCGTCGGGCACTTCATCATTCATCACTGGCATGGTTCCATTATCGCGCACGGTATGTGAATTTCACTCGATTTCGATTCCTCCGGTAGCGCAATCGAATATGGCATTGCGTCGGCGCAGCGCGCGGCTATATACTTTTCGCGGGCGGGGATTCCGGTCACGAGCCGGCCGGGCATATCGGATATGCCGGCATATGCGGCGTCGATAAAAAACGGAAAATCGAAACACGTCGAGATGTCGGAACGTTGAAAAGAACGTCGGGACGTCGAAGGAAACGTCAGAAAGCAGGAACGGATATGGCAACGCATGCAGTCACTTCGAAGGATTTCAACCAGATCGTCGAATCGAACGATCTGGTGTTCGTCGATTTCTGGGCGACTTGGTGCGGTCCGTGCCGCGCGTTCGGCCCGACGTTCGAGAAGGCGAGTGAGGAGCATCCGGACGTCTACTTCGCCAAGGTGGACATCGATCAGAATCCCGATCTGGCCTCCGCAGCCAAGGTGCAGGCGGTGCCGACGCTGATGGTCGTCAAGAACCAGCAGATTGTGTTCCAGCAGGCTGGCGCGTTGCGCGCCTCCGATCTGGACTCCCTTATCGAGCAGGCCAAGGCGCTCGACATGAGCGCTTCGGACAACGGCTCCGATACCCCCTCCGGTGTTTCCGCGGAATGACAACGTTTTCGTCGCCCAGCGATCGAATTCCTCGGAGTGCGCTAGACTGTATGTAGTTGCGCGTTTTCCGGCGGAGCCCATGCGGCCGCGCGCACGCGTTCGAGAAGCGCTTGAATCCGCCGAGGAATTGTAAGCGATGTAGGAGCAGAATGGCTAACCATAAAAGACATGCCCAACCGGCCACTTTGTCTCTGCCGAGCAAGTCCCAGCTGGTGAAGATTGCCGCAACGGTCGCGGCAGTAGGGCTGTTGGCCACCGGTGGCTTCGTGTCCCATAACCTGTACGCCACAGCGGATGCGAGTAAGGAGAAGCCCCAATCGGTTTCCGCGTATTCCGTTTCCGATGCCAACGAGGCTTCCCGCGGCAACGCGCGTGAGGCGCTGAAGGGCAACACCTCGTATGTCACGGTGAAAATCAACGGCAAGACCCGCGTGGTCCCCGGCACCGATTTCACCGATGTGAAGTCCGTGCTGGATGCCGGTGACATCACTTTGGATCCGGAAGACACCGTCTCGCCGGCTCTGACTACGAAAGTCAATGAGAAGACCGTCATCACCATCAATCGTGCGGGCGCGTCCGTCGCCGTGACGGACACTGCGATTCCGTTCAACACGGTGAAGAAGGAAACCTCCTCCCTGCCGAAGGGTCAGGAGAAGGTCGAGACCGAAGGCCAAGAAGGCGTGATGGAGACCACGAATCTCGTCACCAAGTCTGGCAGCACGGTCGTTTCCTCCAATATGATCAGCTCGTTCGTGAAGAAAGCCCCGACCGACAAGGTGATTCTCGTGGGCACCGGTTCCACCACGCCGTCCACAGCCGCCGCGACCATCGGCACCACCGTCCCCGCCGGCGAGATGCAGCAGTGGGCTCACGATTACCTGCTGTCCAACGGCTACACCGAAGAGGACTTCACCGCGACCGTGTACATCATCTCGCACGAATCCGGCTGGAACGTGTCGGCCACCAATCCGAGCTCCGGCGCATACGGTCTGCCGCAGGCGCTTCCGGGATCGAAGATGGTCAGCGCGGGTGCCGATTGGGCCACCAACTACCAGACCCAGCTCAAGTGGTTCTGGGGTTACTGCGCCCAGCGCTACGGCTCCATCCAGGGTGCCTATGCATACTGGCTCGCACACAAGTGCTACTGATGCCGCCGAACCTTCACTAAGCGTGCGATTCCAATCGCCTCACGCTCACCCAAAAGCCTCGTTCCACGCGAGGCTTTTCTTTTCCCATGTTCTCCTTTCGTCCTTTTCCTTGTCCTCTTTTCCTTGTCCTCTTTTCCTTGTCCTCTTTTCCCCGTCCTCTTTTCCTTGTCCTCTTTTCCTCGTTCTCTTCTTTCGTCTTTCTTGCTTTCCGTCTCTGTCCTCTTCTTTCCTCGCCCCTCTTCCCTGCTCTCTTTCCTCCCTGCTCTCCTTGTTCCCATCTTTCCTTGCTCCCCCTCCGTCCTGTCTTGCTCTCTTCCGTCCTATCTTTCGTCCCTGTGTTCCTTTTTGTCATCCTTTTCCGCACCTCCGTTTTGTTTGCGGATTAAACCTCTCCTCTGCGGATTAATGCAATGCCGTGCGGATTTGTCGACACGTGTGCGGATTAATTTCGCCAGTTTCAGCCACAAATTAATCAAAACAGAAAGCGAAATACTGAAATTCCAATGTTTTTCGATTTTGCGATTAGCAAATCACGTGATTATTATCCGCACGGACATCGAAAAATCCGCACACGTACTGAATAATCCGCACAGAATCCAAAGAATCCACATAATCGTCGGAATAATCCGCACAACATTCAAGAAATCCGCACGGCACACGATGAATCCGCACGAGCGATGAATAATCCGCAAACCAATACAGAAGCCAATCCAAAACCAATACAGGATTGCGAGTGGATTTATGAGCAACTACGTAAATAGTAATTGCTACACATAGAAACAAAGACATGCAGATACACGGCACACGCACATACGCGGCACGAACAAACGCGACGCACACGGCACACGCACAAACGCACGTACACGGCACACATGACTCACACAAACG
>NZ_JBNMKH010000143.1:0-2672 GCF_050874245.1 Bifidobacterium sp.
AGACAAAATGGCTGAAAAGTTGATGAAGTACGCCGATGCCGTCAAGAAGTTCGACCCGGTCATCGGTCTGGAAACCCACGTGGAACTGTCCACCAAGACGAAACTGTTCTGCCCGGCCGAAGTCCACTTCGGCGGCGAACCGAACACCCAGCTCACCCCGGTGAGCCTCGGCCTGCCGGGCTCCCTGCCGGTGGTCAACAAGACCGCCGTCGACTACGCGATCAAGCTGGGCCTCGCCCTGCACTGCGAAATCGCGGAATGGAGCCAGTTCGCCCGTAAGAACTACTTCTACCCGGACATGCCGCGCGACTACCAGATCTCGCAGTACGACAAGCCGACCAACGGCAACGGCTACCTCGACGTCGAGCTCGACGACGGCACCATCTTCCGCGTGCCGATCGAACGAGCCCACATCGAGGACGACGCCGGCAAGAACACCCACGTCGGCGGTGCCGACGGCCGCATCGAAGGCGCCGACCACTCCCTGGTCGACTACAACCGCGCCGGCGTGCCGCTGATCGAGATCGTGACCAAGCCGATCGAAGGCGCCGGAGAGCGCGCCCCGGAGATCGCGGGCGCCTACATGCGCGCCATCCGCG
The DNA here is from genome assembly GCF_050874245.1 of Bifidobacterium sp. GTDB lineage: Bacteria > Actinomycetota > Actinomycetes > Actinomycetales > Bifidobacteriaceae > Bifidobacterium. The sequence goes on from NZ_JBNMKH010000143.1 coordinate 600, forward strand.
ACATCGTGCGCGCACTGAATATCTCCCACGCCCGCATGGAGCAGGGCAACATGCGCGCCGACGTGAACGTGTCGCTGCGCAACAGCCCGTCCGATCCGTTCGGCACCCGTTCCGAAACCAAGAACGTGAACTCGTTCCGCGGCATCGAGAAGACCATCCAGTACGAGATCCGCCGTCAGGCCGCCATCCTTTCCGAAGGCGGCGAGATCCTGCAGGAGACCCGCCACTGGGACGAGGCCTCGCAGACCACCGCCGGCGGTCGCGTCAAGTCCGACGCCGACGACTACCGCTACTTCCCGGATCCGGATCTGGTGATGCTGCACATCACCAAGGAGCACATCGAGGAAATGAAGGCCCAGATGCCGGAGATGCCTCGTGAGCGCCGCAACCGTCTGAAGGCCGAATGGGGCTTCAACGATCTGGAGATGCGCGACGTGCTCAACGCCGATGCCCTCGACCTGCTCGAGGACACCGTCAAGGCCGGCGCATCCGCCGCAGGCGCGAAGAAGTGGTGGCTGGGCGAACTGTCCCGCGAAGCCAACAACAAGGGCGTCAGCCTCGAAGAGCTGCCGATCACCCCGGCCGATGTGGCCGAGGTCGAGAAGCTCATCGCCGACGGCAAGCTCAACGACAAGCTCGCCAAGCAGACCGTCGCGGGCGTGCTCGCCGGCGAAGGCACCCCGGACGAGGTCGTCAAGAAGCACGGCTACCAGGTCGTCTCCGACGATGGCGCCCTCGAAAAGGCAGTGGACGACGCTCTCGCGGCCAACCCGGACATCGTCGAGAAGCTCAAGAGCGGCAACATGAAGCCGATGGGCGCGATCATCGGCGCCGTCATGCGCGCCACCCGCGGCCAGGCCGACGCGAAGGCCGTCACCAAGATCGTGATGGGCAAGATCAAGTGACGTTCCGGCGATTGCCGTCCGTCGCGCGATCCGCATAATCGCGAATAGCGACAGTGATCACGAACAGTGATCATGACAACAAAAGGCGTATGTTGTGCGATTCCTCTTACCGCATAACATGCGCCTTTTGCTATTGCAACGTTATTGCAATGCCATTGCCGCGTGCCCCGTGCTTTTGCCCCGTATTATTGGCCGGCCTACGGCCCCTTTGCCCGTTTTCCGCATGATTCGGCCATCGTACGAAGGGAAAATCCAGGCGATTCCTCCAACGAAACTCCCAGCCGGCGTCCAGTCGGGTACAATACCGTCGGTACGTGTGTGGCGAGGGACCGCACCGAAGGACATAGGAAACGAGAATCATGTCAGAACACGCTGAAACCACAGCGAAGGAACCGACGGCGGACCAGCGGGCGAGGGAGCTTCCGGGACGCATCGACATTCCGCCGATCAAAGGCGAGATGGTGCATCTGCGCCCCGCCACCATCGAGGACATCGCCCAGATGGACCGAATCGAAGCGTACATCGGCGCCTCCGGCATCACCGGCAAGGACCGTGTGGCCGAACGCGGCGCGGTGAACGCGTGGGTGCGCCGCTCCGTGGCGTGGTCCAAAGGGGAGGCGTCGTCCGAATCCGGCGTGGGCGATCCGGAATCCCGCCGCACCATCGCATGGTCCATCATCACCGAAGCCGACCATGACGGCGATGGCGAGGTCGACGCGGCCTCCTCGGACAACGTGATCGGCATGATATTCCTCATCGACATCGACGGTTGGGCGCGTTCCGCCCGCATCCAGGTGGTGCTCGGCAAGGACTACCGCGGCCGCGGCTATTCGCGCGACATCATGCCCCGCGTGATGACCTACGGTTTCGCGCCGGAGCCCGCCGGCCTCGGCATGCACCGCATCTGGGTTGCCGTGCCGGAGCAGAACACGCGTTCCGTGTCCGTCTATCAGTCGCTTGGCTTCGTGCCGTCCGGCCGTTCGCGTGACGCCCTGTGGAACGCCTCGCAGAACCGCTACCAGGATCTGATCGTCATGGACACGCTCGTCGACGAATTCGACCCGATCCGCTCGCTCGACGCGTTCGGCATGCATGTGATCGAAGACAATCCCGGCGTCAAGGAGGCGTTGAGCGCCCGCGAGCATTCGATCGCCATCCAGCTCAACAC
>NZ_JBNMKH010000144.1:0-2577 GCF_050874245.1 Bifidobacterium sp.
CGCCTGCGGTTGTTGATCCTTCTCCAGTCTTGCGATACGCCTGCTCACGTACCTAATCGAATCCTCGCCCTTCATCCAAGCTCCTTCAATACGGCATTGACGACCATTCCGAGCCGGCGCGCCATCAGTGGCGGCACCGCATTGCCAATCTGCGTGTACTGCGGCACTTGATAGCGTCTGCGTGCGCCGCCTGTGGTCGGAATGCCTCTGAACTCGAACGAGTCGGGGAACGATTGGATACGCGCCATCTCGCGTACCGACAGCGTGCGGGCCTCACAGTAATGGCAGATGTCATCAGGGATGGACAGGGCCGCGGGCGCCGGCTCGTTTGCCCTTAACGCTTTTTGACTGAACTTGCGTGTATGCAGGCCGGATAGGTAGGCATCAAGCTCCGTGGCATCGGTCGGCGGATTGAATTCGTCATACGGCAGTAGGTCGGCGGACAGCAATGTCTTCGCGGTCGCGGCGGACACGTGAAGCGCGTCACCGCGAATGACCGCCTTCACGTCGGCCACAGCGGCCTTGTCCATGCCGACCATCGTCTGGTACACGCGGAATCGCGCCCTGACACGGGGCGTGCTGTTTGGATGCGACAGGTTCGCCATGCGGCGTTTCGGGTTGGCAAGCGCGGGGGCTAGGATGTCATTCAAATCCCTGACATAATCGCTTCGTCGGTGGCCGCGCTCCTCCTCAAGGTCGCGGATCGCGTCAGAGACGGTACGTTGCCTGCCTGGATCGCAGAACGCGGTCAGCGGCTCCAGTACCGTACCGGCCGTTTTGTCGGCCGCATCGGCGCCGGTCAGATCGAGTACCTTCCATTCGTCCTGATTGTAGTCGACGTCGCCGTGTCCGACCGCATCGATAAGGCGCATGCCCTGCGCGAACATGGCGGCGGTCGGCGCCGATAAGGACATGGCCAGATCCATGCGGACGGCGAGCATGACGAAGCGTGGCCTGTTTTGCGCTACACCGCAATTACGCGCGTTGATAAGCAAAGGGCGGGTGGCGTAGCCGATGGAGGCGAATGCCTTGCATACTTCGAACCATGCGTGGTAGATGCGGTCCTCGAGTTTGAACGGGCGCAGAATGCCCTCGACGTTCTCCAGCAGTACCATACGTGGCTGTTGGCGTTCGACGAAGCGCGCGAACTCGAACGGCAGCTGGTTACGCTGATTGCCGAACTCGCGGCGACCGGCCAGAGAGAAGCTCTGGCATGGCGGACCTCCGGACACGAGGTCCACGTCGCCCTCTATCAGCGGATGTCCAAGACGGTCGGCAAGGTCGTTCAGTCTGCGAATGTCACCGACCACAAGCCGGCCGGTCAGGTCGCCAGCGTCGGCGACCTCCGACATGTCCGTCTCAGGGCGCTCGAATGGGTTATCGGCCAGTCGTTCACCAATGTCATTGGACACGGGATCGAGCCACAGCACAGGGCGATCAGAAGGCCGCGTGGCGGCGAAGTCGTCGGAGCGCATGTCGACGCCCATGAGATTCAGCGCGAATGTCTCGGCGGGCATACTGGACAGTTCGTTCGCCATAAGCTCGTTGAAGCCGGCGGCTCGGAGACCAAGACTCAGACCGCCGCAACCGGCGAACAGTTCGATAAAAGATGGCATAACGGACAGTATAAGGATGGTGCGGTCCGACCGACGAAAACAGGGGTGTCGGAGGACGTGGGGAGGGTCGTTTTCCGAGTCGTCGGCTTTGTTTTGCTGTCAGCCAAAATCGAACACATGTTCGAGTCGTCGGTTATCGTGGATGACGTCCATATCCAAAACGCCGGGCAGGAGGTTCTTTGGCGCGAAACAACGAAAACGACAGGAAGTCGAAACAGCCTAATTTCAGAGGGGAACACTGGAATCCAAAGGATGCAGCGCAGGCGCGGGAGATTTTATATCGCTTCGTGGTGCGGGCGCGCCGTGTGGAGGCGCATTCAATGGTTCGGGACCATAGCGTCGAAAAATACGTGAACCCATCGATGAGGGTGGAATACAAGGAAGGGCAGCCGGTCCGGATTAAGTACATAATGCCCGATCAGGAGATTTTCGAATCTTTGGCGGCCCGTACGAGACCCTGTATCCTCGCGTCGGAACCGATATATCTAGACAAGGTGTTCAGTTCGATAGACTCGCTTCTTGACGAACGCCAACTGGATGAGAAGTCCTCGGATCTCCTGAATGCTTGTCGAACGGGATTTGAGAATTTGCGCGACAAAAATGGCGGAATGTCCTATTCCGTTCAGATATATGACAAAGACGGGTCGCCTGAAAGTGAAGCCATGTCGGATCTGCTGGTAGGCGATGGATGGCTGCATTCGGACTTGGTTCATGCCAATCCGAAGGGAAATAAAGCGGAGGCTGCGAGACTTCCATACCTCGACCGCTATTTCGCGGGAACCTCTTTTTTCAGCACATTGGCGATTGTCATTGTTCAACGCTGAAGCTTGTCACCGACCTCAACGAACGCTTCGGATTCGGAATAGACGAAAAGGCGTGGAAGGAACAGGTGGTACTGGCGGACGGAGACGGCGACGGGGTCGTCTCCCAGAAGATGGTGCTCCTGCCTTATGGCACGAAG
>NZ_JBNMKH010000145.1:0-2570 GCF_050874245.1 Bifidobacterium sp.
ACGCGGCCCTTGCCGGCGCGCTCGATTTCGACGTGCACGTTGAGCAGGCCGGTACCGTCGGCGGCGACGTCGACGAGCGGACGGACGGATGCGATGCGCACGCCGGACCAGGAATCGATGCCAATCTCACGCCAGATACCGGCGTTGGCCACGTCGACGCCCCAATCCCAGCCGAAGGAATAGCTCGGCTTGCGAATCTGGTTGAAGGCGTGGTGCTCGGTGTGCGGATAGTAGCCGCGGGCCTGTTCCATGCGGTCGGATTCACGCACGGGGGACGTGAAGGTGACGGTCAGCTCGTTGGCGCCGTCCCTGAGCAGACCACGCACGTCCCAACGGTAGGAACGGTGGAAGTTGCGGGTGGAGGCGACCGGACGGCCGTTCAATGCGATGTCGGCGATGGTGTCGAGGCCGTAGGCCACCAGATCGTGACGGTCGGCGCCGTCGTCCTGCCAATCGAAACGGCAGGTGAATCGCCAATCGACATCGCCGATCCACTGCTGCTTGTTCTCGTTGTCGCCGTCGAACGGGTCGTCAATCAGACCGGCGTTGAGCAGGTCAAGCGTGGCCTCTCCCGGCACAGTGGCCGGAATGCCTGCGGCGAGCGTCGCGCGCAGTGCTTCGGGAGCGGCTTCCGGGTTGACGGCGGTCAACGTCCAACCCTCGTTCAGAGGTGCAAACGTGCTGGGAATGTGAGACATAGTGAATCCTTCTAACAAATGTTCTGAAAAGGAAAGGGCCGCACCGCGATGTGACTCTTGGCGCGGCCCTTGGTTATGGAAAAAGGAAGTTGGAGGTTACGTTTTTTATTCCTTCACGGAGCCGGCAGCGATGCCGCTGTAGATCTGCTTCTGGAAGATCAGGAACAGGATCAGCATCGGCAGCAGCGTGATGATCACGCCGGCGCAGATCAGGTTGTACTTGCTGCCCATCGGGCCGGTGAAGGAGTACAGCGCGATGGCGATGGTCTTCAGATTCGCGTCCTGCAGGTAAAGGTTGGCGGCGTAGTACTCGTTGTACACACCGACGCCCTTCAGGATGGCGCAGGTCACGATTGCCGGCTTCAGCAGCGGCAGCAGAATCTTGTAGTAGACGGTGAAGTAGGAGGCGCCGTCCATGATGGCAGCCTCATCCAAGGAGATCGAGATGTTCTCGAAGAACTGGATGAACACGTAGATGGAGATCACGTCGGTGCCGCACATCATCAGGATGTAGCCCCACATTGTGTTGACGGCGTGGAAGTTGACCATCATCTTGTACAGCGCGACTTGCATGGCGATGCCCGGAAGCAGTGCCGCAAGGGTGAACATGCCACGGATCAGGCCGTTGCCGGGGAACTGGAATCGGCTCAGCACGTAGGCCAGCATGGTGCCGATGATCGTGGTGACCACCAGGACCACCACCACCACGATGATGGAGTTGCGGAAGGCGACCGCCATGTTCGACGCGACGAACGCCTGCACGTAGTTGTCGAAGTTGAACCAGTTCTTCGGCATGTCCATGACGGACGTGCTCTGGTATTCCTTGTCCGTCTTGGCTGCGGTCACGAAGCAGCTGACCAGCGGCAGCAGCATCATGAAAGCGACGAAGATCAGAGAGAAATACTTGAGGAATACGGCCACCCCGATCTTGAACTTGTACCAGAAGCCCGCGGTCTTGGCTGCGGAACGTTCCTTAGCGAGTGCGACTGCGTCAGTCATCATGCCACCGCCTTTTCCTTGTTGCTCGGTCCGTTCTTGAAGACCGAAGCGTTCTTCCTGGCCATGCGGGCGCGCTGGCGCTCGATCTTGGCCGCCTGCTTCCTTGCCTTCTCCACGCCGTCATCGGCATCCTTGAACACGTACTTGAAGAACAGGTTCTGCAACAGCGCGCAGATGAGGATGATGATCAGCAGGACGATTGCCATGGCGGATGCCAAGCCGACCTTCTGGCTGGTGTGGGCGAGACGGTCCATGCGCACGAAGTAGGTGGCGGTGCCGTTGGCGCCGGAGGTGATGACGTACGGGCCTTCGAAGGCGGACAGCGAGCCGGTGATCGAAAGGATGACGTTCAGCACCAGGATGGTCTTGATGCCCGGCAGGATGATGTGCTTGAACTGCTGCCACTTGTTGGCGCCGTCGATTTCGGCCGCCTCGTACAGCGTCGAATCGATCGACATCATGGCGCCGATGAACAGGATCACGTTCTGGCCGAGATAACGCCAGACAGAGGCGCCCACCAGAGACCAGTTGTTAACGCTTTGGTCTTTCAGCCAGTATGGCAGGTTGTCGAGTTGGAATCCGCACCATTGGAGCACGGTGTCGAACACGTATCCGCGGGTGTAGAAGAACTTGAAGATGAAGCCGACCGCGATGCCGTTGATCAGATACGGGAAGAAGTAGATGGCCTTGAACGCGCTGCCGCCACGGACCTTGAACGCCAGCATGGTGGACAGATACAGCGCCAGCGCCACCTGGATCAGCGCGCCGACCATGTAGTAGAGGCTCAGCTTCAGGGAGGAAAGCGTGTCGGGACGGGTGAAGACGTCGATGTAGTTCTGGAGGCCGACGAATTGGCGCGGGCCGATGTACTTC
>NZ_JBNMKH010000146.1:0-2567 GCF_050874245.1 Bifidobacterium sp.
GACATGTACCGCATGGCGATCTGCCTGATCGGCGCGGCGCGCTCGGGCGAGGACACGGCGCTGGTCCGCTGCCTGACGTTCGCGGCGACCGCGGGGCTGGGCGCGTTCGGCACCGAGGTCGAACCGGTCGACCTGCCCGCGCTCGTCTCCTAAGCGGCCGGGACGCATCGGATGGCCCGTCGCGGGGTTTCCGCGGCGGGCCTTTTTTTCAAGGAAAGGAGCCACGGATATGGCGAAGAAGGACATTGGGGCCGAAATCGACCTCTCGGACCGTTCGGACGATCAATTGCGGCAGCTGGTGGCGGTGGGCACCGTCATCTCGACCCGCGCCAACGACATCGTGAAGGAGGCGAAGAAGAGCCTCATGGACCGCATCGAGCCGGGCGAGCACCCGCAGGCGGTGTTCGGCGGCGTGTCTCTGGGCGAGCTGACCCGCACCAAGGGCGGCGACAGGGGCAGGTACAAGGTCGCCGACCCCGTCGCGTTCGGCGCGTGGCTCAAGAAGAACGGACTCGACGACTACTACGAGCCGATGCCCGTCGCCACCGCCGACGCGTGCGACGCGGGATGGCTGAGGAACCTCATCGAGAAGGACTTCGAGGGCGAGCTGCCCGACGGCGTGACCTACTCCGCGCCGGCCGCGCCGCAGGTCAAGTTCTCGCTGGATGTCGAGCAGGCGCGCCGTCTGTTCGACTCCGACCCGTCGGCCATGATGGCCCTGCTCGAGGCTCCATCTGATGACGCGGAGACGGAGGAGCCGGACGGGAAGCCGGCCGATCCGCTGGCCGAACTGGGCCTGTAGCCCACGGGCGCCTCCGAGGCGCCCCGGAGGAACGAAGCGTCCTCCGGGGCGCCTTTCGTTTATAGGGGGTTTTACGGGGTGTGCCGTGCGGGAGTGGCGGTGCTGGCGCCAAGTGAATCGGACTGAATACAACCAAGCCGAATTGTGACCGAATCGTAGACGAAAGCGGCTTTGTATTCACCTATACAGGCGGTGTATTCGGTTTGTATCAGTTGGGACTGAATACACTTTTCCACAGGCTGAGGTACTGGAAAATAAGGAAAACATAGAATGTAACATATGAATGTATCAGTGTATTCACCTGTTTTGGAGAAAGGCGTTTTTTTGGGCTTTTCCCTTTATAGGGGACTGAATACGTGTTACAGGCGATACAGGCGGTTTCCACCAAGGGGGAGGGGGTCGCGCTCCACTGCCTGTCGGAACCGGTGGCATCCGGCCGGAAAAGGGAGCTTGGAATCCAGGCGGGCGTGTCTGTGTGGCGGCTTTCATCTCGGACATGGGAATTCATCCGCGCCGGCCTCCCTGCAGACCGCTCACGACCTCATGGGCGGCATTTGCCCCTGTGGACCGAATAAACGCCCCTCTGGACGGCTTTCATCCCGAACGCGGAAACTTGTCCGCGCCGGCCGCCATAAACCGTTCACGACCTCATGGGCGGCATTTGCCCCGGAAACCGGACGGACGCCGTTGCGGACGGCTTCTTGCAGACGGGCCGTATCGGCCGCTCATTCCCGGAGCCGGACGATACGGTCCGCATCGAATACGATGCCACATCCCTGGCTCAAACTGAATGCAATCAAGCCGAATCGTGACGGAATCGTAAGCGGAATCGGTCTTGTATTCACCGATTTCGGCGGTGTATTCAGTTTGTATCAGTTGGAACTGAATACACTTTTCCACAGGCTGAGGTACTGGAAAATAAGGAAAACATAGAATGTAACACACTGATGTATCAGTGTATTCAGTGATTTTGGAGAAAGACGTTTTTTTGGGCTTTTCCCTTTATGGGGGACTGAATACGTGTTACAAGTGATACAGGCGCCATGGCGGACGCATGCCCTCCGCCCGCGAAAAACCGGACAAGCGCCTCTCTGAACGGTTTTCATCCCGAACGCGGAAACTTGTCCGTGCCTGCCTCTCGTAAGTCGTTTCCAACCCGATGGCCGGCATTTGCCCCTGTGAGCTGAATAAGCGCCTCTCTGGACGGCTTTCGTCCCGAACGCGGAAACTTGTCCATGTCGGTCGCCATTCGCCGCCTACGCCGCCCGTGGACGGTTTTGTCCCGAGCATGGGGCTCGTTCGTGCCGACCGCCCACAACCCGATGGGCGGCATTCGCCCCTGTGGACCGAATGAACGCCTCTCTGGACGGCTTTCGTCCCGAACGCGGAAACTTGTCCGCGTCGGCCGTCATTCGCCATCCATGGAGGCGGTCGGACGGTTCCGGCTCCGATCATGGCGATCATGCCCGCGGCGGACGCCGCGCCCCTTTCGCATTCGTCCACCGCGGGCATGCCGTATCGCATCCGATCCGCATTTTTTCCGAAACGGAAGTTTTACGGACAGGCGAATCGTGCCTGTATCATCTGTAACACGTATTCAGCCCCCTATAAAGGGAAAAGACCTAAAAAACGCCTTTCTCCAAAATCAGTGAATACACTGATACATTCATATGTTACATTCTATGTTTTCCTTATTTTCCAGTACCTCAGCCTGTGGAAAAGTGTATTCAGTCCCAACTGATACAAACTGAATACACCGCCGAAA
>NZ_JBNMKH010000147.1:0-2481 GCF_050874245.1 Bifidobacterium sp.
ACGTTCTGATAATCCACCGCGCGAGCGTCGTGGCGGGCACCCGAAACGGCGCCTGTCCGCCACGACGCTCGCATAATGTTCGCACCCATGCGCATAGCATGGAAGTCTCCATGCGGCGCACCCGCGCCGCCGAAAGGATAGACCAATGAAGTACTTTGAAGATGAGATTCCCGGCATCGACGGCAGCCATGCCAAATTCGTCGGATATTGCCTCGATAACAGCGAGGAGATCGTTCCCGACCGTGTGCGCCCATCCGTGCTGGTGATTCCTGGCGGCGGCTATGAGATGACCTCCGACCGCGAGGCCGAACCGATCGCCATGCAATTCCTTGCAGCCGGATACAACGCCTTCGTGCTGCGCTACTCCGTCAAGCCCTCCGTGTTCCCCGTCGCGCTGCTGGAAGCCGCCGAGGCGATGAAGCGCATCCGCGACCATGCCGCCGAATGGCATGTGGACGCCGATGCGATCGCCGTAATCGGCTTCTCCGCTGGCGGCCATCTCGCCGCCAATCTGGCGACCAGCGCAAGCGACGACGTGATTGCGGCGCACGGCTACGACCCGAATCGCGTGCGTCCGAATGGCCTGATGCTCTCCTACCCGGTAATCACCTCCGGACCTCTCGCACACCGCGGCAGCTTCGACGCGTTGCTTGGTGAAAAGAAGGATGACCAGGAAGCGCTTGACGCCGTCTCCATCGAAAAGCACATCGACGCCAAGACCCCGCCGGTCTTCGTCTGGCATACGCTTCCCGACGGCTGCGTACCATGCGAGAACACGCTGATGCTCATCGACGCCTGCAAGAAGGCCGGTGTGAGCATCGAGGCGCATCTGTTCCCCGAAGGCGGCCACGGTTTGGCGCTGGGCAACGCCGAAACGGCATGGCAGGGCGTGAACGGCATCGAACCATGTGTGCAGGCATGGCCGAAGCTCGCGATCGACTGGATGCGCAGGACGTTCGCGAAGTGAGCACGACGGCGCGTGGTCATCGGATATTCTCGATAATCACGCGCCGGAGTACAGTAAGGACAATATTCCACACACCAATGTTTTCGAAGGAGACCGAATGAGCGTCGCGGCATGGAACCGGTTTCTGCAGGAGCAGGACAACTGGCCTGCGGCTTCCCGAGTCAACAGCTCGACTCCATACTCCATCCAGGCGCGCAATGCATTGGCGGATAAGACCTTCGAGAAGAAGAAGCGCATGAGCCAGGAGGAACGCCACCTGCAGATTCTTCAGGCGGCGGTCAAGATCCTCGCCACCAAGGGATTCTGGGGCATGAGCCTGCAGGACATCGCCGACGAGATCGGCATCACCGAGGCCGCGCTCTACCATTACATCTCATCGAAGGACGATTTGCTCAACATGGTGCTGTCGGAATGCTACGACACGCCCGACGCGGACGACTACAACGCGGTGACCGCCGGCATCGCCGACAATGACGGCCACCGCGTGTACTTCTACCCCCGCTACTGCCTGAACATCGCGCTCTACAACCTGCAGCGGCCCGAACTGGTACAGCTGTACTCCGTACTCAATGGCGAGGCGCTCAGCCCGACGCATCCGGCGCATGGCTTCTTCATCGGCCGCCATATGCGCAACTGGGAGATGATCGGCTCGATGAACTGGATCCTGCCGCCCAACGTGGACGAGGAGCGCTTCTACGACCTATACACGCTGGCGATGAGCGCGATGGACGGTCTGCAGTACCGTTGGCTCGGCGACGATTCGCTGAACCTGCTCGAGGAATGGATCTCCATCTCCGACATCATCTTCCCGCCGAGCGAGTGGGCCGGCTATACCGATCCGAGCGAATACGGCCCAGCGCCGGATCATTGTCTACTGCCGATGACGCTTTCCGCACGTCAGCAGATGGCCTGAGGATCCTCTTCCGAATCCGGCCGCATGATTCGGACGGCGCCGTCCGAATCACATCGCGAGCCACGCAGGCCGCGACGATGGCCACACCATCCGCGAATCAGCGGATCGGCACCTGCTCCAGCCCTTCGACTTCGGTTTCGAACGCGTAGTAGGCTCCGATCAGGCCAGCGTTGTTGGTATGACGGCAACGCTTCACGGACGTGCGGAAATCGGCCCACTGCGGAATCCCGTCAAGAGCCGCATTGACCATCGGCAGGATCTGCTGCTCCCTGCAGATGCCGCCACCCAGCAATATGCATTCCGGATCGGCGATGGCCGCGATGTTGAAGACCGCGATGGCCAGGTAATCGATCCACTTGTCCACGATGGCGCGGACGCGCGGCTCGTCAAGCCTGCGGAACAAGGAGGCCGGAACGATGGATCCCGTCGGCACGTCGAATTCCTTGGAATAATCCTCCGCGAGCACGATGGTCGACAGGTAGTCCTGCATGGTCAGGAATCCGCCGGTCTCGTAGTTCGGGATCATCATGCCGAGCTCGCCCGCGCGCCAATCCTTGCCGCGGCGGATCTTACCGTCCAGGAACAACGCGCCACCCACGCC
>NZ_JBNMKH010000148.1:0-2474 GCF_050874245.1 Bifidobacterium sp.
CCAAACCATGGCTGCAAGACGCAGCCATGGCAAGACGCAATCTACCGCCCGTACACGGAATCGGTGCCACGCAGCACCAGCTGCGCACGCACGATCTCATGCGCGTTCTCCAGCTGCTCGCCCTCGATCAGCTTCATGGCCTTCTGCGCCGCCGCGCGACCCATCGCATACGGATCCTGGCGCATGGTGGTCAGGTTCACGGTGTCCGCATACGGCGAATCATCAAAGCCGATGATCGAATAGTCCGTCGGCGTATGGTGGCCGTACCTGTCCAGGCGCAGCACCAGCGGGATCGCCATCATATCGGTCTGGCAGCAGATGCCGTCCGGGAACTCGTCAAGCGCCAGCAGCGCGGTCAACGCCGAATCCGCGAACGTCTTGCCACGAGGAACGGAAAGCACCCGCCACTTGAAGTCGTGAGTGCTTTCCATCGTCTTGCAGGCGCGGATGAAGCCCTGCCCACGCGCATCGATGGACGAGTTGATGGAATCCACGGCCTCGGAGCACACGTACACGATATTCTTGTGGCCCAGATTGATCAGATGCTGCGCGGCGGTGAACATGCCGTCCTCATCGTCGATGGAGATGGTGGCGTCGAATCCGCGCTGCGACGGCGTATTGATGCCGACGATCGGCACGTGGATGCGCTTGAGCTGCTGGATCTCCTTCGACTCCACGCCGAAGGACGTCACGAACACGGCGTCCACGTTGCGGCGGACCGGCAGATTCGTGAAAAATTCCTTACGATTCTCGGCCGTGTCGACGTGCTGGAACAGCGACACGTCATATCCGGCATCGTGCATGATGGAATCGATACCGGCGAAGACCTCCGTATTGAACCAGCTGGTGATCTCCTCGTTCATCAGCATCGCCACACGGAACGACTGTCCGGACTTCAGCGACGTGGCGGAACGGGAGATGTTGAAATCCAGCTTGTCCGCGGTTTCCAGAACCTTGCGACGGGTGCGGTCGGATACCAGTTCCGGACGTGTGAACGCTCGCGAAACCGTGGAAATCGACACACCGGCGGCTTTGGCAACCTCACGAATGCCTGCTTTGTCCATCTCTATCCCCTTTGCGGCTTCAGCACCGAAATCACAAACGTTTCCAGCATTGGAAATATTCGTTTGAGCGGCGATGCTCTCTCATTCTTTTTCCATCATACTGCGAACGTTGTCAAAAATCACGCTAGTTTTGCGCAAATTGCACAAATAATCAAAATAATCGGGTACAGAGCGTAAAAAGCCCACTTGGTCCACGAATGCTTATAGCCCAGACGGCCATTGTCGTAATGCACGAACGCGACGCCCACGCCAGGCGTGATCATCATCACCGCGCCGAACAGGCCGGCGGTGAACATCATCGAATTCTCATACTGCCGCATAAGCTTGAAAATCAGCACGAAACCAAGGGTCACGGCGCCAATGCTCATCATGTGCTGGCGCAGTCCGACGCGCAGCAGCAGGTCCCACAGCAGGCCGACCACCACCAGAAGGACCGAGAAAACCACCTTCATGGCCTTCTGGTAATGCTCGCCCACCCATTCAAGCGCCGCAAGCACCACAAACGCAACGAACAGGCCGAAAACCGGGTTCTGCGAACCCAGGTCGAAAGTCTTTCCGGACGTGGCGAGGTCATACGGCACCTCGCACACCACGGCGAGTGCAAACAACTGCAAACCGTATGCAACACGGCCGTGCGTTTTCATAAAGCCCTGCACCAGAAGCCACGCGTAGATCGGAATAGCGAACCAGGAAGCCACCTCGCTGAGAACCATTGCAGTCAGCGACGTCATGTTGTTCGGGTCGGAGCCGAAGAACAGCGGGACGATGGTGGTGGAGCCGGCGGACAGCACCAGCGCCACCGCGCCGATGACCTTGAGCTGGAACACCGTCAGACCACGGCGCTTCTTCTTGGCTCGGCGCGCGGCGCTGAATCCAATCTGTTCGGTCGAATCGGTTCCAGCTCCCTGATCGGCATAGCCTTCCATACGTCCTCCTGTTCATATGCGCGCCCTTGCGTGCGCGCGATTAGGTAATCGATTAATCGATACACGGCCTATGTGCGTTTCACGTGCGGCTTACGCGCGACTCGCACGTTGGACTATATACAAGCCCACGTGCGGCCAGCGCCGCGATTCACGCGTCCAGCACGAATTTCAGCAGCCCGTCGTAATCCGCGCCGTTAAAAGAACATACAGCATGCTCCGACACCTGCGGATCGTTCGCCGGCGAAATCTCCGTACGGAAATACGCGGCGTCGATGCCGGCGGAATTGGCGCCGATGATGTCGTTCTTCTCGTCGTTGCCCACCATGAGCGCGTTCTTGGCGGTGACGAACTCGCGGTCGAGCGCCAGCATGTACAGGTCGCGCGCGGGCTTGCGGATCTTTTCCTCACTGGAGATGATCACGTCGTCCAGCACGCTCGACAGTCCCGTCATCTCCAATTCCGGACGCGTGTAGCAGGCCTGCGC
>NZ_JBNMKH010000149.1:0-2465 GCF_050874245.1 Bifidobacterium sp.
AAGTAATACAGGGGGATGCAAGATGGCAGATACAGCCGAACTCGCAATCGTACATGCAACCACGGCAAGTGCAAGCTGGCTCACCGATCCGACGGTGTTCGCAGCGAACCGCAAGCCGGCACATTCCAGCCACCGATATGTCATCGGCGAGACGAGCGAGCCGAAGCAGAGCCTCGACGGCGAATGGAAGGTTCGTATCGAACAAGCGCGCAACGTGGACGTGGAAAGCGCTCCGTTCGCGGCCGCCAATTTCAAGGATGGCGATTTCGGCGCGATCGAAGTGCCGGGGCATCTGCAGATGGCCGGTTATCTCAAGAACAAGTACGTCAACATCCAGTATCCGTGGGACGGCCATGAGGATCCGCAGGCGCCGAACATCCCCGAAAACAACCATGTGGCGATCTACCGCCGCCGGTTCTCGCTGGATGCGCCGCTCGCGCGCACATTGGAGGACGGGGGCACGGTGAGCCTGACGTTCCACGGCGCAGCCACCGCGATCTACGTATGGCTTGACGGCATATTCGTGGGTTATGGCGAGGACGGGTTCACGCCGAACGAATTCGATGTGACGGAGGCGCTGCGTGGCGCGGCAGACGGCGCAGCCACCGGCGAAGCCGCCGCCCGAATCTCCCCGAACGAGCATACGCTCACCGTCGCCTGCTACGAATATTCGAGCGCATCCTGGCTGGAAGACCAGGATTTCTGGCGACTGCACGGCCTGTTCCGCTCCGTGGAGCTCGCCGCCCAGCCGCGCACGCACATCGAAACCATGCAGATCGAAGCCGACTACGACACGACCGGCATCGCCGACACCGCCAAGCTGGAAGCGAAGCTCGCCCTGCGCAATCCCACCGACGCGTCGACCATCGAAAGCACGCTGTGCGACAGCCACGGGAACGTCGTATGGGAATCAACGCAGGCTTGCAACGGCGAAATCACGCTCGATTCCGGCAAATTGTCCAACATCGTGCCGTGGAGCGCCGAATCGCCGACGCTGTATACGCTGACCGTGCGCGTCATCGGACATGACGGCGCAACCATCGAAACCGTGACGCAGAACATCGGCTTCCGTACGTTCCGCATCGAAAACGGCATCATGATGCTCAACGGCAAACGCATCGTGTTCAAAGGCGCGGACCGCCACGAATTCGACGCGAAACGCGGCCGTGCGATCACCCGCGAGGACATGCTTTCCGACGTGATCTTCTGCAAGCGGCACAACATCAACGCCATCCGCACCTCGCACTATCCAAACCAGGAATATTGGTACGACCTGTGCGACGAATACGGCCTGTACCTGATCGACGAAACCAACATGGAGACGCACGGCACCTGGGTGGCCAACAACGTCGAACGCCCCGAAGACGGCATCCCCGGCAGCCGTCCCGAATGGGAGGGCGCGTGCGTGGACCGCATCAACAGCATGATGCGCCGCGACTACAACCATCCGAGCGTGCTGATCTGGTCGCTCGGCAACGAATCGAGCGCAGGCGAGGTGTTCCGTGCGATGTACCGCCACGCGCACGAGATCGACCCGAATCGTCCGGTGCATTACGAGGGATCCGTGCACATGCGCGAATTCGAGGACGTGACGGACATCGAAAGCCGCATGTATGCGCATGCCGACGAAATCGAACGCTACCTGCAGGACGGCAGCCCGGTGCATACGGACGGCCCGAAGAAGCCGTACATCTCCTGCGAATACATGCACGCGATGGGCAATTCATGCGGCAACATGGACGAATACACGGCGCTGGAACGCTATCCGATGTACCAAGGCGGCTTCATCTGGGATTTCATCGACCAAGCGATCGAAGCCAAACTGCCCGACGGCACGACGCGCATGTGCTACGGCGGCGATTTCGGCGACCGTCCAAGCGACTACGAATTCTCCGGCGACGGCCTGCTGTTCGCCGACCGCACCCCCTCGCCGAAGGCGCAGGAAGTCAAGCAGCTGTATGCGAACGTGAAAATCGCGGTTACGCAGGACAGTGTGCGCGTCACGAACGACAACCTGTTCGTGTCGACGGGCGCGTACGTGTTTGGCTTGCGCGTGCTCGCCGACGGCAAGCCGGTGTGGGCTTCCGCACGGCATTTCGACGTGCCGTCCGGCGAAAGCGCCCTGTTCGACGTCGATTGGCCGATCGATGATTACCGCGGCAATGCCGAGGAGCTGGTTTTGGAGGTCTCGCAGCAGCTGGGCGAGGCGTGCGATTGGGCTCCGGCCGGCTATGAGCTGGCGTTCGGCCAGTGCGTGGTGGCAGTCGCGAAGGGCGTTGATGCGGCTGGTACGGCCGATAAAGCGGCCGGCACGGACAACGCGACTGCCGAAGCGACCACGGCACACACGACCGGCACGGCTTCGTCCGACGACGCCATCACCTTCGGACGCTGGAACGTGGGTGTGCGCGGGCAGGGCCGCGAAGCACTCTTCTCCCGCGCACAGGGAGGCATGGTCTCGTACA
>NZ_JBNMKH010000150.1:0-2403 GCF_050874245.1 Bifidobacterium sp.
CGCATACACACTCCTGCCATGGAAGGTCCATGGCCGATAGTCCGAAGGAGGTGGGTGATGTCTGCGCATAAGTACGAACTGATGTTCATTGCTGATCCTGAGCTGGATGAGCGCGGTCTGAAGAAGCTGACCGAGCAGTATCTGGAAACTGTCACCAAGGAAGGCGGTGCCGTCGAGAACATCGACATCTGGGGCCGTCGCAAGCTTGCCTACGAAATCGCCGGCAAGACCGAAGGTAACTACGTCGTGGTCAACTACTCCGCTGAGCCGGCCACCAGCGACGAACTCGATCGTCTGCTGAACCTGAACGAATCCGTCATCCGTACGAAGATTCTTCGCAAGTAAGTAATCCAAGCTTTTTTAAGTTGCAAGGTAGGTAGAACGTCATGGCAGGCGAGACCGTAATCACCGTTGTGGGCAACCTCACATCCGATCCGGAAATCCGTACCATCGGTAGCGGCGCGGCCGTGGCAAGCTTCACGATTGCCTCCACTCCGCGTAACTGGAATCGTAATACGAACCAGTTCGAAGAGGGACAGACCCTGTTCCTGCGTTGCTCCGCATGGCGCGACATGGCCGAGCATTGCGCTCAGAGCCTGTCCAAGGGCATGCGTGTGATCGCGCAGGGCCGTCTGCAGCAGCGTTCCTACCAGGCGAACGACGATTCCCAGCGAACCGTCATCGAAATGCAGGTCGATGAGATCGGCCCGTCCCTGCGCTACGCGACCGCCCAGGTCAACCGTGTTTCCAGTGCCAATGGCTATGCCGGCAATCGTGGCGGCAACGGCTTTGGCGGAAACAACGGCGGATACCAGGGCGGCGCCGGTTACTCCGGTGGCGCCGGATATCAGGGGAATGGCGGCTATCAGGGCGGCGCATCCGCTCCCGCGAACGCCAATCCCGCTCCGGCCGCGCCCGCACAGGCCGCTCCGGCCTCGGATCCATGGGGCAGCTCGGATAATTCCAACTCGTCCTTCGGTTCCTTCGGCGCATCCCAGTCCTTCGGAGGCTCCTCCGAATTCGGCGGGGATAGCGACGAACCGGAATTTTGACCGGATCGCAACGAACCAAGCAGCTTAATCACAGCAATTTCCAGATTTTAAGGAGAACATCAAGATGTCACGCAAGAGGCCGCAGCCGCCGGTCAAGCCGTTTAAGAAGAAGCCGAACCCGCTGAAGGCGGCGAAGGTCACCGAGATCGATTACAAGGACGTCGCCCTGCTGCGCAAGTTCATCTCCGATCGCGGCAAGATCCGTTCCCGTCGTATCACCGGCGTCACCGTGCAGGAGCAGCGCGAGATCTCCAAGGCTATCAAGAACGCCCGCGAGATGGCCCTGCTGCCGTACGCCACTTCCGGCCGCTGATCTTAGAGAGGTTTGAACAATGGCTGAAACTAAGGTTATTCTCACCAAGTCCGTCAACCACCTGGGTCACCCGGGTGACGTCGTGGCCGTCAAGTCCGGCTACGCCCGCAACTACCTGTTCCCGCAGGGCCTGGCCTTCGCTTGGTCCAAGGGTGCCGCCGCCCAGATCGAGTCCATGAAGCGCGCTCGTCTGGCCAAGGCCGTCGCCACCCGCGAGGAGGCCGTTGCCGCCAAGGGAATCATCGAGGGCACCACCGTCGAAATCGCCGCCAAGGTCTCCGAGTCCGGCAAGCTGTTCGGCAGCATCTCCGCCGAGAAGATCGCCATCGCGCTCTCCTCCAAGGTCGAGGTCAACCCGAAGAACATCACCGTTGAGCCGATCAAGACCACCGGTGACTTCCCGGCGACCGTCGCTCTGCACCCGGAAATCTCCGCCAACTTCTTCGTGAAGGTTGTCGCTGAGTGATTTCACCCCCATTCGCCGTTGGAGCCCATTTTGGGCCGACGGCGAATGACTTCAGGCTGAAACACGTCTGAGCTTAAGCACAGAAATCCCCCGTACCAATCGGTGCGGGGGATTTTCTGTTGTGACGGCCTGTTTGGCGACTTTTCATCCTGCTGTCTTGTGCGGGTTCCGCCTTACGTGGGTTCCGGAGTGCATGGAGGAGCGTTGCCTCCCGTATTTCGACACGTCCCGTATCTCGGCATGTCCCGTATTTCAACACCTAAGACGACACAATAATGTGAAGAAATTGTGATTACTTGAATTGAGGTGGTGATTTTCGCGCTGGAAAACGTCGCAAAGCGTCATTTTCGCCAAAATTGGCGATTTGCCAAAATCGTTGGAAAATAGCGGTTTTATGATTGCGACACGCCGAAGGTTGCGTTCCTCTCGAATCTGAGTATATTTACTCCATGTGCTCAGCGAGAACAAAAACCTCGCCAAGACCAACGCCCCTTTAGCTCAGTTGGTTAGAGCAGCTGACTCTTAATCAGCGTGTCCAGGGTTCGAATCCCTGAGGGGGCACAGACAAGACC
>NZ_JBNMKH010000151.1:0-2293 GCF_050874245.1 Bifidobacterium sp.
CACGATCTACAAGGACGTCCGCAAGAAGGCGATGTCACGCGCGCTGAATCTGCACGGGTCGGTCGGACGATTTGTGATTCGCAAGGGATATTTCGTCGCGGAACACGTGGTCGGCTTCAACTGATTGTGGGCTCTGTTCGCTGGTTCGGCATTTCCGTTTGACGTGCGTCGGCCGGACGTTCCGGCTGGCATTCCGTTTGACGGACGGGCTGGCGTTTTGGCGGTTTTAGCTCCAGGAAAGCGGCTATCTCACTTATTTGTGGCAGATTTCACCTTTCCGGCACCGCTATTTCGCTTATTTGTGGCACCATAATGCGTTTGCCCCGAGTATGAACGTTGGAATTCCAAGGCTCATACTCGGGGTAACGCGTATCAGGTGCCACAAATAAGGCAATTAGAGGCAATTAGCTGGTCCGGGGGCTTTGCAAGGCAGCGCAGAATCGCCCGCACAGGTCACTGGCGCTGGTTCCCCGGGAGCAGGCACCCGCACCAGGCCGCCCGCACAGGCTCAGTTCCAGCGGTCGGACATGGCGAAGCCGTTGCGCATCAGGTTGCTGGACGTGTACAGCACGTCGTTGAGCAGCTTGGTGGCATGCTTGCGCAGGTATTCCGCCATTTCGGTGTTGGCGGATTCCAGACGTGCGGAGGTTGGGCCGGCCGCGGTCTGCCCTGCGTTCTCCGGCTGCTCTTCCTGCTCTGTCGGATCTTCCTGCTTCCGCTGCTTCAGCCCCTCCAGCGCCGCATCCGTGCGTTCGACCAACCGATGTCCGAACACGCGCACGCCCTCCGCGAACGCCTCGATGACATTGTTGGTCTCATAGAAATGCGCGTCGGCGAGCGCCGCGATCAGACGGTTCGTCCAATACAGGCAATCCGTGGAGACCTCCGGCGTGGTGTCACGCAGGTACGCCGGCGTATCGTCCACGTTCGCATAGAACGGCGCCGCCGCGGTGAACGCGCCGGAACCGTAGGAAATCCACATGATCGAACGGTTTTCCGCGGGCGCGTACGGACGAATCTGCATGGCGACCATGTGTCCGGTGCGGTTGATGCCGATCGGACGGTAGCGATGGCGGCTTTCCGGGGTTCCCTGCGTTCCGTACGGATCGTAAGGGGTGCCTTCGAAATGCGATCCCAACAAAAAGTCGACGTCTTCGATGGTCACCGCGTTCTCCGGTTCGACGCACCACGGAATATCGTCCGATTCGGGCGTGTGCCCTTCCGCATCAGCGGGGTTGAGGTAACGGTGCATGTACCAGGCGCGCGGCGTGTTGTAGATGTGGTCCTTTGTGGTGGCGGTGCCGAATATGATGCGCGGATTGCAATGGCTACCGTTCATGCCGCCCTGCGCGCCCGCCGCGCGACCAAGTCGATGCCGTTCGATGAAGTCCGGCAGATCGGCGCTGCACATGAATTCGCGTGCGTCGCTGAACGCGTCGTCGAAATCGAAATAATCGATGCCCAGCTGGTTGGGGATGATGGCGCATTTCTCGTCCGGCACGCGACGGGCGATCCAATGGTGGCCGCCGATGGTCTCGACGTACCAGATCTCGTCCACGTCGGAAATGATGATGCCGTTCGATTCGTACGTTCCGTAAGTTTCGAGCAGTTCCGCGAGACGTTTCACGCCTTCGCGCGCGGTGGCGATGTACGGCAGGACGAGGGTGATGATGTCCTCCTCGCCGATGCCGCCAGGCGTTTCCGCCCTGCCCGTGGTTTCGTCGGCCGGTTGCAGCTCGACCATCGGATCGGCGGCGAGCACGCGTTCGTTGACGGCGATGGTTTCGGTGGCGCTCATGGCCACGTTATGCTCGTTCACGCCCGCTTCCGCAAGGATTCCACGGTTTGGCAGCACGTTCGGCACAATGCTGTAGCGGCATGGGTCATCGGGAAGGTCGATTTCGACGTGGCTGAGCACGCTGCGGTAGTGCCGCGGCTGCTCCTGCGGCGCGACGGCTATGAATTTCTTGGGATCGTAACGGCCGGAACCGGAATCATCGTCGCGGGCGATGATGGTCGAACCGTCGTAGCTTGCTTTTTTACCTACAAGAATCGTGGTGCATGACATGGTTTCGATTGTAAGGGCCGTGGGTACACGATGTGGGCACGCGAGGCGCGAACGTGGGGCAAACGTGAGGCGAAAGACGCCCGCGGTGGCGATTCGTCCGAATATGCTGTATACTATGTTGCTGTTGCCCCTCTAGCTCAACGGTTAGAGCAGCGTCCTTTTAAGTCGTGGGTTGTGGGTTCGAATCCCACGGGGGGCACCGGCCAAAAGCCTTGAAAGCCAATG
>NZ_JBNMKH010000152.1:0-2268 GCF_050874245.1 Bifidobacterium sp.
CCGGTGCGAGTTCACCCCGTACGGCGTGCAGGTGATTAGCGTGGCATAGTCGCGCCCCTGCTCGATGTTGAGTTTGCTGATCTCGCTCGGCAGCACCACCGAAATCTGGTCCACCTTGTACGTGTAGGTTTCGTCGAGCACATGGAATGCGAACGTGTCGCCTTTTTGAAGCTCATCCAAGCCGGTCAGCAGTCGGGCCGACGGCAGGCCGGTGTGCCCGGAGACCACCGCGTGCGTGGTCGCTCCGCCCACGGGCAGCGACGTGCCGGCCAGGTGCCCGGCGGCGATCTGCAGCACTCCGTCGCTGGTGCCGTGGTATACGGGCAGCTTCACTTTGATGCGCGGAATGGTCACGTATCCCATGATGCCCGTGCCGGTCACGTCGAGCGTTTCGTCGTATTCGCGTTTCTGCTCGTCGGTCATGTGCCACCGGTCGCCGTTCGCGGCGAGCCGTTCGTTGTATTCGTGCGCCGCTTTGAGCATCGCCTTGCGTTCGGCACCGGACATGTCCTTGGTCTGCTTCACGTAGCCGGCCACCGCGTACGACTGGTGCATGCGGTTCCACCAGTCGCTGAACGTCGGATAGGCGATCAGGCACAGCGCGCCAATCATGGCGATCGCGGAAATGGCGATGAGCACGTTGAGCAACGCATTCGATTTCTTGGGTTTCGCATTCGGTTTTTCGATCACGTCAGTACCTGCACCAGAGTCCGTGTCGGCACCAGAGTCCACGTCAGCATCTATCCCGGCTACGCCAGCACCAGCGCCCACACCAGCCCCAGCTTCTCCACCATCGCCTTCGTCGCCAACAGCCATCCCGGCGTCCATATACGAATTGGCGGAAGTCTCGTCCGCAGGCTCTTCATTCCTGCCGTTGTGGGACTTCCGCCAATTCATGTTCGCTTGCCTTTCTATGCGTGCTATGCGCGCCGCCGTGCGATTTTGACCACTATCAACAGTACCAATCCCGCGCCCAGGATGGCCACGGCAGTCCATGCGATGTTCCGCACGTCGCTGCCGGTGTGCGGCGGGGACTGCGGGGTGGGCGGCGTGTGTGTGTTGGTGATGTCCGTGGCGGTGCCTTCCACGTCGGAGATGGTGGTGTAGCCGTCCGGCACGGTGGCTTCGACCACGGTCCATTCGTGGTCCGCGTCAAGATCCGTCCACGTATGCGTCCACTTGTTGGACTCGTTGAGTTTCACGTTCTCCACGGGCATGCCATCGCGCAGCAGTTTCACGGTGATGGAGTCCGGCCGCTTGCCGTCGGCGTTGTTGCGGTCGTTCCAGATCTTTTTCACGGAACGTTCCACGGGCGTCTTCGGCTGCACGGCGCATTCGGTTTTCGGCTCGATGCTCAGCTCGCGCGACCCTCCGGACACGCCGTCCAGCGGCACGGCCACGAGCATGTTGGCAGACGTGCACTGCCAGGTTTGGATTTTACCGGAAACGTCGGCGATCTTCACGCTGGCGCTGTCCGCCACGGCCAGGTAGAGTCCGTCGGACAGTCCGGTGAAGGTCAGGTGTCCGGAAGCGTTGGTGACACCGGTTGCCGTGGCGTCGGGTTGGTTCACTGCGATGAGTCCGGCGAGCGTGTTGGCCATGTCTCGCCACACCTGCGCGTCCTTGCCGGTCATCTTCGACCAGTCGACGGGGTAGGCGGTGGAGTCGGTGAACGGTGCGACGGGTTCGAAGGTGGCGCCGCCGCTTGCCGGGATCTGCCCGACTTTGTAGAGGTTGAAGCTGGCGTCCGAAATGGCGAAGTTGGTAGAATCGTCGGACGTTTCGGAATCCGAGCTCTTATGGTGGTACGAAATGGCGATGCTGCCGCTGGCAGAGTCTGTTGTTGGCGCCGCGACGGCATCGCGAGTAGTGAATGCACAGGCTGCCGCGGCGAATGTGGCGGCGATTGCGCAGCATGCGGCGATGACGCGGCTTGCGATCGTGCGTTCCTTCATTGCCGACCCCTCTTCTGTGGATTGGAAAGTAAGCATGTTTGATTCGCCCCCAACGGCAAACCGGAAAATATATGGAGCCAGGCTGGATACTCAAGAAAATTAGGCAGTGTACAAGGGATTGAGGTGGTCCAGCCCAGCATATGTGGGTTCAGTTATTATTTAATTTTTAGTTTTTAAATTATGTATTGCGATTCCCGTAAGCCGCTGCTGACTTGCGTCAACGCGGCTCACGGGTTTCGCATGGTTACTTCAGATTCTTATGGAATCCGGAGGATCAGGCATTGCGACGACGCAGAGCCATCACCAGGGTCGC
>NZ_JBNMKH010000153.1:0-2204 GCF_050874245.1 Bifidobacterium sp.
ATGATCGGCATGCCATGGCTTGAGGAGAGCCAGGAGTGCCTCGATCGCCTGCGCGCATTCTCGTACGATCGCTGCTAAGCGACACCGTCAAACAACGCTGCCAAACAACGCGAATGGGGTGGATGCGTCACCAGAGCATCCACCCCATTCTTCTACCGTTGATGCAGCAACTGCCGTGTCAGCGGCGGGTCATCTCCTCCTCGATCTGTTCGAGCGACTTGCCCTTGGTCTCGGGCACGAAATGCATGACGAACGGGATGGACAGCGCGGAGAACACACCGAAGATGGCGAACGGGCCGCCGACGTTGTTGCCGAACAGAGACAGCAGCATGAGGAAGAACTGGGAGACCACGAAATTACCCAGCCAGTTGGCCGCGGAACCGAAGGAGCTGCCGATGCCGCGCACGCTCAGCGGGAAGATCTCACCGGTGATCACCCATGCGATCGGCCCCCACGACAGTGCGAATCCGAGGATGTAGCAGGCGATCAGCACCATGGTCGGCACAGCCAACGTGGCCACATCGCCGGTGAAGTTGAGCACGGCCAACGCCGCGAGAGCGATGGTCATCGTCACCGATCCGAAGATGAGCAGCTTCTTGCGGGGGAATCTGTCCATGATGAGAGTGGCGACGATGGTGGCCACGAAATTGACCACGCCAATGCCGACCGACACCCAGATGGCGTCGTTTTCAGGGAATCCGAAGCCCTTGATGAACACCTGCGGCAGGAAATAGATCACGGAATTGATGCCGACGAGCTGCTGGAACAACATGATGCCGACCGCGGCGACGAGCGCCGGACGGGCGATGCGGAACAGTTCGCGGACGCCTCCCTTGGTGTTCTGTGCGGCGACGGCCTTGATGTCGTCGAGCTCGAGCTGCACCTGGGTCTGATCGACGTCCTTGCGGATGAGGGTGAGCACCTTGAACGCCTCGCGATCCTTGCCGCGGCTCACCAGATATCGAGGCGATTCCGGCAGCAGCAGACCGCCGACGAGCAGCAGAGCCGCCGGCACGAGCGCCGAACCCAGCATCCACCGCCAGTCGCGGATGCCGGCGATGTTGTGGCCAAGGAAGCCGAGATTGGAAGCGTACGCCAGCAAGATGCCGAAGGTGATCATCAGCTGAAACAGCGTGGACAGTGAACCGCGGCGCTCCTTTGGTGCGAGTTCGGCGAGATACGCCGGGGTCAACGAGGAGGCCGCACCAACGGCGAGGCCAAGGATGATGCGGGCCACGACCATCATCAGGAATCCCGTGGAGCTCGCGCACATGCCCGAGCCGAGCAGAAACAGGATCGCCGCCAGAATCAGCAGCCTCTTGCGTCCGAAACGATCGGACAGCGCACCGATGGACAGGGCGCCCGCGCAGGAGCCGATCAGCACGGATGACGTGATGAATCCGGTCTGGGCCACGGACAGGCCGAAATCGGATTCAATCAACGGCGAGGCCCCGGAGATGATGCCCGTGTCAAAGCCGAACAGCATGCCTCCCAGCGCACCGAACGTGAAGATGAACGCGCTGTTGAGCGGAAAGCGCGTGGAAACACCACGCCCCACTTCCTGTTCGACGGCGTCGATCGTCGCGCCGACCTCATGGATGCCGGTTTCCACCGCATCCTCGGCGCTGTGCACCGGATTGGACGTCTGCACCGCAGTCATGATTCCACCTTCCATTCCCATCGATCCTCATCGATATGAGATGCAGCAGCAAACAAAAAAGACCTGGAACGACGTATAGTGACGTCGTTCCAGGTCTTGCCCCGCCTTGAGTAGCAACCCTGCCGCGCTTGTATGCTGCGTATATTGCATTCAAGTGTAGGTCATGGCAGTACACGACACTCCGATTTTCAGAAAACGTTTACCGGCAATATTTCAAACAAAGAAGAGCCAGACGACGAATCAGTGAGCATTCTTTTGCCCCCATGGAAAACATCCGCAGACCTCGCGGGAGCACAGGACAAACCATCCATGAAAAACCATCCACAAAAAAGAAAGCCGGCGGAAGAGAAGCCGCCGGCTGAGAGAGAAGAGAGAAGAAGGGTTCAGTTATGGGATTCCGGATGGAACCTCGCCAACAGCCGTAACCGTTGACATGTTCTATATAACCGCCCAACCCTTGGAGGAATGATGCGTGTTCCTGTCAATTCCCTGAAAATCACGTGACGGAAATGTCACGATGGCGCGAAAAACCACGCATCCGCGC
>NZ_JBNMKH010000154.1:0-2202 GCF_050874245.1 Bifidobacterium sp.
GGCGCGGACGGCATCGTGGTGTCCACGCTGCGCAACGATGGTTGGGTCACGCTCGATCCGGGCTTCCTGACCACCGCGCAGTGCGAATCGAAAATCACGTACATCGACGGCAAGAACTCCATCCTGCGCTACCGAGGCTATCCGATCGAACAGCTATGCGAGCAGTCCGACTTCCTGGAAGTGGCGTGGCTGCTGCGCCACGGCGAACTGCCCAGCAAGGAGCAGTACGACCGTTTCATCTCCGATATCAACCACCGCACGATGGTGGGGGAGGACTTCCGCACCTTCATGGGCTCCTTCCCGCGCACCGCGCATCCGATGAGCGTGATGGCCTCCGCCGTCAACGCGCTCGCCACCTTCTATCCGGACACCACGGACATCAACGACTCCGACCAGCTTGACGAGGCGGCGACCATCATCATGGCCAAGGCCCGTACCATCGTGAGCTACATCTTCCGCCGCCGCCGCGATGAGCCGATGCTGTACCCGGATTACTCGCGTGGCTACGTCGATGATTTCCTGCGCATGTGCTTCGCCGTACCATATGAGCCGTTCGAATCCGATCCGCTGTACGTGCACGCGCTCGGCCGACTGCTCATCATCCACGCCGACCATGAACAGAACTGCTCCACCTCCGTGGTACGCATCGCCGGTTCCGCGCACGCCAACCTGTATTCCGCAATCGCGGCCGGCATCAACGCGCTGTCCGGCCCGCTGCACGGCGGCGCGAACGAAGCCGTGCTCCGCCAGCTTAAGGCGATTCGCGATTCGGGCAAGACCGTCAGGGAGTTCGTGGAGGATGCCAAGGCCAACGGCCAGCGCATTTCCGGACTGGGGCACCGCGTCTACAAGTCGTACGATCCGCGTGCGGCCATCGCCAAGGGCTATTTGGAGAAGATCATGGCCCGCTCCGACACGTTGAAACTGCCGGCCGACGAGCGCGCGCTGTTCGACGTGGCCACTGAGCTGGAGCAGATCGCATTGAACGACGATTACTTCGTCTCCCGCCACCTGTATCCGAACGTCGACTTCTACACCGGACTGATTTACCGTGCCATCGGTTTCGACCCGGCCATGTTCACCACGCTGTTCGCGCTTGGACGCATCCCCGGCTGGATTGCGCAGTACCGTGAGATGCTCGCCGATCCGAACACCAAGATCGGTCGTCCGCGCCAGGTCTACACCGGCTACACAAAGCGCGATTACGTGCCGATGGACCAGCGCTGACCGCAGGTTCCGGCGTGTGCGCGGAACCGGCCTTCGGACCTGCGTCCGCGTCTGCCGCGACTTGCCGCTACAGTGTTTCAAGGAACCGAAGAATCCAACGAACGGAACCTCCCATGGTTCCGGCATCCTCAAAGGAGCGTACACATGACTGATCAGCGTACCGCGTGGGGCTGGGGTCTGGCGAGCATCGATGCCGCCGGCAACACCCTGGACGTCTGGTATCCGGAACTCAAGCTGGGACAGGCGCCAGCCGAATCCGCGCGTCCGAACCATAATTTCGGCGCCATCGCGCATGACGAGGCCGATGCACGTGGAGTGCGCCGTGTGCCGGTCTTCACCGTATCCAAGTTGGACGAGCCGATCGAGGACGCGGCGGACGCCTACCTGCGTCTGCACCTGCTGAGCATGCGTCTGGCCAAGCCGAATACTTTGAACCTTGATGGCATCTTCGCCAAGCTGAACAATGTGGTGTGGACCAATTACGGTCCGTTCGCGGTCGAGGATTTCGCTTTGCGCAAACTTGACGTGATGGCCACCACGCGTCAGGCGGGTGCCGCGTTGGCTCCGCACGTCGACGTGAGCGTGCTGTCCATCGACAAATTCCCGCGTATGGTCGATTACGTCGTGCCGTCCGGCGTGCGCATCGGCGACGCCGATCGCGTGCGTCTGGGTGCGCACCTGTCCGAAGGCACCACCGTCATGCATGCCGGTTTCGTGAACTTCAACGCCGGCACCCTTGGCGTCTCCATGGTCGAAGGCCGTGTCTCGCAAGGCGTTGTGGTCGGCAACGGCTCCGACATCGGCGGTGGCGCGTCCATCATGGGTACCCTGTCCGGCGGCGGCAAGCTGAAGAACTCCATCGGCGAGCATTCCCTGCTTGGCGCGAACGCCGGCATCGGCATCTCTCTGGGCGACAATTGCGTGGTCGAGGCTGGCCTGTACGTCACGGCCGGAACCAAGGTCACCATCTACGAC
>NZ_JBNMKH010000155.1:0-2199 GCF_050874245.1 Bifidobacterium sp.
GAACATGGACGTGCTCAAGACCCTGCTCTCGAACGGCTGGCGCGTGGTCCGCGCCGACGCGTTGCCCGGAGCCGCGGCCGACCCGCCCCTGCCGCCCGCACTCGTCTACATCCTGGCCCGGGACGAATCGGCCGCGTCTGACGACGATGCCGCCATGGAGCGCGCCGCGGCCGCCATGTTCCGTTTGGACACCGACTGGGCCTCCGACGACCCGACCGACGCCGAGGTGGCCGGCCGGCGGGGCGGACAGCTGGACGCCATGCGCGATGGGTACCTGCGTCTCGCCCGCGCCGCGCTGAAGGCGGCCCGATGACGGACTGGACCCGGTTCGAGCCCGAGGCGCTCGAAGGGCGCACGGCCCACGCCCACACGGTCGAAGGCACCTGCGTGACGGGCCGCCTCGCCCGCGTCGCCGGTCCCATCGACCAACTTGTCTTCGAGGGCGTGCTCCAGCCGGTGCTGCTGCGCCTGCACGGCGGGCATTGGAGGCTCGCCGGCGGATGGCATGATCTGGAGATTCTCTAGCCCAGCCATGGGACGCATGGCATAATGGTTTTCAGGAGGTGTTTTGCCATGGCCGGATTGGAGTACCGTTTTCCGCCTTTGACCGAGGAGGAGAAGGAGCGTGGCAGAAGGCGTTTTCTGAACGCCCGCAGATCGAATGCCGCCAGATATTACAAGGACAGCGAGTCCCTGCGCCTCGACCTCGGGTCCGAAATGAAGCGTAAGGGTCTTACCGTAAGGATCCTATCCCAGAAGTCGGGAGAATCCGAAAAAGACGTCGACTTCCTTGTTGGGCATGGATACGCCCCGGTCGGAACGACAATGAAGGTACTCGCCGCCCTTGGCGTCAAACCGGCGAACCTTCCCCGCGAATGCATCACATGCCACATAGGGGCCTGATGTGGATTCCCTGTATGTCTGGTCCGACTCCCGTTTCGTAGGCCGTTTCGACCGAAACGGCGATGACGTCGCCTTCTCCTACGCCGAAGGGGCCTTTCCCATATCATTAAGCCTGCCTTTGACGGGCGGATGGCTCCGCAAGGCCCCGATACGTTTCCTGGATAATCTTCTCCCTGATAATCCGGCCATACGGGCGGTCATGGCGCAGGAGACCAACGCCGCCTCCGCCGACACCTTTGACCTGCTTGACAGCGCCGACGTGTCCGGAGGGCTGGTGTTCACCCGTTCCGAGACGCCCCCTTCGCCGCCATCGTCGGGGAATCCGATAGTGGCCTCCGATAAGGAGGTGGCCGCCCGAATCGCCCGGATCAAGGCCGGGGCGGCGGAAAGCTGGTGGGATTCCGACGTGCATGCCCGTTTCTCCCTCGCCGGCAACCAGCCGAAATTCTCCCTGGCCCGGATCGACGGTTACTGGTTCTGGTCGGATGCATCGACGCCATCCACCCACATCCTCAAACCTGGCGACCCGCATCGCCCCGGCGTCGAGGAGAACGAGGCCGCATCCATGGGACTGTCCGCCCTTTGCGGCGTGCCGACCCCGAAGGCCGGCGTCATCGGATTCGAGGGGCGGACGTCGTACATCGTCGAACGCTTCGACCGCGAAAGGAATGTCGACGGAACGGTCCGCCGCGTCCACACGGAGGACATGATGCAGGCCATCGGGGATGACTCCAAGCACAAGTACGGCGTCAAGGCGAAGCAGGTCATATCCGTATTGAGGAGGGCCGACCCGACCGACGTCCTGGCGTACGAATGGATTCGCCGGCTGGCTTTGAACACGTCCATCAGCAATGCGGACGCGCACGCCAAGAACTATTCCGTCATCTTCCGCCCAGAGGGCGTCGGAATCGCCCCGATGTACGATGTGCTCACCACGACGTACTGGCCGGACGTGGACCGAAGCCTTCCGATGGAGATAGGCGGCGCCCGTGGTGCCAGGCAGTTGACGCCGCACCATTGGCGCAGGCTGGCCGGGGACAACGGGCTGGACCCCGACAGGGTCGAGGAGACGGCCCGCACCATGGCCTGGCTGGTGCTGGAGCACGCGGACGAAGCGTACCGCGGTCTGCCGGAACGAATGGCGGGCGACCTGAAAAGGCAACTGGAGCTGGCAAACGAGCGGATCGAGCCGATAAGGCCCACGACATCATCCCCGACATCGAAGACGATAGAGTCCCATGAGGGCATGGTCCATGTGGTCGCGCATTCCCGTGACGGTCATGCCGTGCATGAATA
>NZ_JBNMKH010000156.1:0-2165 GCF_050874245.1 Bifidobacterium sp.
AGCAGGTCCTCGTTGAGGTACGTGTCCTTGTAGGTGTCGCCGGACAGCAGATACGCGTCATCGGCCATCCGCACATACTGCGCGTGACGGTCCTGTTCGGCGTAGACCGCAACCGTGGGAATCCCCATCTCACGGGCGGTGCGCACGACGCGAAGCGCGATTTCGCCGCGGTTCGCCACCAGTAGTTTGTTGACATTTCTAGGCATAATGTCAAATTATGGCCATCAAGGAGCGATCCGACGAACTCGTTTCCCACAAAAGATCCGAGATCTTTTTGTAAGGCTCCACAAACGTTACCGAAACCTGGCAATCCTACGATGGGGAACGTTGATTGACGGAACCAGCTTTTTCGTCACTTGTCGAGAGGGGGAACATCCCATTATGCGCAACGCAATCCTGACCATCGCATCCACAGCGAAAACCGCCACCGAAGGCAGGCTCGGCACCGTTCTGAAGCCGACCCTCTTCGCCGTGCTGCTCGCGGCCGCTTCCATGGCCGGCGAGGTGCCGATTCCAGGCACTCCGGTCCCGATCACCCTGCAGACGTTCGTGGTCATGCTGGCCGCGCTGATGCTGCCATGGAAGCAGGCCGGAGCGGCGGTGCTCATGTATCTGGCGGCGGGCGCGGCGGGTCTGCCGGTGTTCGCCGGCGGCGCCTCCACCATGGCCTTGGTCGGCCCGAGTGCCGGTTTCCTCATCGGATTCCTGCCGGCCGCCGCCGTCACCTCACTGCTGAAGGGCCAGGCGCGCGTCGATTCCCCGAAACATGCCGCGCTGACGGCCGCACGCTATCTGTTTGCCTGCGTGGCCGGCTGCATCGTGCTCGACTATCTGCTCGGTTTCGTCGTGCAGTCCGCCATCACCGGCGTGGCGTTGTCGATTGTGGCCGTCGCCTCGATGGGCTTCATCGCCGGCGATTGCATCAAGGCCGTCGCGGTTTCGCTCGTCGCGTCGGGACTTGCCAAACTGTGGTGATCATTCCGTGACCATGTGGATGGTCGTGTGACGGCCATTCACATGGTCACTGATGGCTATTTTGCCAAGACACCCACATCGGCGGTATGCACCACGTGCATATCGCCGTTTTCGTCCTTGAGGGTGATGGAGGCGTCCCTGTTGATCCACATCGCGGTGCCATGCAGGGAGCCGCCGTCCACGAAATGCGCTTCACACGGCTTGCCGATCGTCCAGCACGCTGCGGTCATTTCCTTCAGTGATTTCTCCGCTTCACCGTGCGGATCTTCTTCGAAAGCCGTCAGACGCCTGCGCAATCCCTCGACCAACCGTGCCGCGATCGCATCGCGCAGGGTATTGGCGTTCGGCAGTCCGGTCGCGACCAGCTGCATCGACGTGGCTTGGGCGGACGGCAGGCGGCTTTCGGGGACGTCCAGATTCAGTCCGATACCGAAGATGATGCCGACCCGCTCCGTGGATGCACCCTCTTCGGAATCGACGAAACCACCGGAACCGGCGGAACCGCCGTCCATATCAGCTCCATCAGGTCCGTTCGTGGCGGTTCCTGCGAGCGGCACCATCTCCGCGAGCACGCCACCCAGCTTTTTCCCGCCAATGAAGATGTCGTTCGGCCATTTCAATTCGACCTTCCCGTCGAGTGTGCCATCAAAGTCGACCACCACGCCGGCGACGGCGTCGCGTACGGCGAGTCCCGCGATCATCTGCAACCATCCGTTGACGGAAGAGTCCCGCACAATCGAAGCGGGGACGCTCGCCACCAGGGAGACGATGAACGATTCACCCTTCACGCTGACCCACCGATGGTCGAGCCGGCCGCGCCCCGCGGTCTGTTCGTCCGCGCATATCGCCACGATCTCATGGCCCGTCCAATCGCGCATGCCGAATCCGTCGGCGCTGATGTATTTCCCGGAGCCGAACAAGCGGCCTTCACGCAATTGCTCCGCGGCGTAGGTGTTGGTGGAGTCGACCGAATCGAGCGCCACCACCATATCGGCGGCCACGCAAGTACGGGGCATGGCCAATGCGGAATCCTTGATCATCATTCTCGCTCCTTAACTCCCCCTATTTTATGCATCACGCATGCCCAGCCGTCGTGCGTTGGCCGCGGCGAGCCTCGTGGCACGCGATTCACGCCAGAATTGCAGGCACAGGAAGCCGAACACGAACGCCACCGGAAGCATGTGCCGTTC
>NZ_JBNMKH010000157.1:0-2138 GCF_050874245.1 Bifidobacterium sp.
ATCGCGTCGTTGGTCGGCGCGGCCACGTTGTTCTGCCTCGCGTCCGTATGCGTCGCGGTGCCACGGCAGATGAATGAGGAAATGCGCGAATACGGCGCGAACCTAATCGTCACGCCATCCAACGCCACAGGAAAATCGCAAGGCATCGACAGCGCGACCATGCGTGCCGTGACATCGCTCGTAACGGCCGGACGCAGCGCGAAATCGGCCGCATACCGATACGAAAGCGTGCGCGTCAACTCCGCGCCGTACACTATCGCCGGCGTGGATGCGAAATCCGTCAGGGCGCTCAATCGCCATTGGAACGTGACGGGCGATTGGTCCAGCGCGGGCAATGTGATGGTCGGCCGGGACGTGGCCGACGCGCTCGGCGTGAAGGTCGGCAGCCGCGTCACCATCGCCTACCGTGCCTCCGATGCCCAAACGTCCGATTCTGGAGAATCGGACAAACAAAGCTCCAAATCCGACCCGCAAATGTCCGATTCTCCAGAATCGGACACTCAAGGTGCCCAAGATGCGGAAACGGGCCACCACGCCATGGAAAACGGCCGCGTCTCATCCGACATCATGGACACCGACGGCACCGAATTCCGTGTCTCGGGAATCGTCGACACCGGTGGCAACGAGGACTCCATCATCTACGCGACGACCGCGGACGTGGCCAAACTCGCCGGCTCCAAGCGCGGCGCCGACGTGGTCGAATACTCGGTGAACGCCATGGGCGATGACCTGAACGCCATCGTCGGCAGCATCAACCGCAATCCGAACAGCGCGGTGAAGGCGCAGACCGTCACCAGAATCACCTCGTCCGACACCCGCATCATCGCCATGCTGCAGACCCTGTTCTGGATCGTGTCGCTCGTTGTGCTCGTGCTGACGCTCGTCGGTGTGGGCACCACCATCAGCTCCATCGTGAGCCAACGACGCAACGAAATCGGCCTGCGCAAAGCCCTCGGCGCCGACGCGCGTGCCATCGGCGTCGAATTCTACGTGGAATCCGGCATCTACGGCCTGATCGGCGGCTTGCTCGGCACGGCCATCGGCTACGCGCTCGCCCGCATCCTGTGCGTCACCGTATTCGACCGCGCGCTCGGCTTCAACTGGCTTCTCGGCATCGCCTCGCTGTTGCTGAGCGTGCTGATCGCCGTCGTCGCATCCATTCCGCCGGTCCGCCGCGCCACCCGCATCGACCCCGCCATCGTTCTGAGGGAGGAATAATCATGGGAAACGAACACATGCTGCTGGAACTCGACCATATTTCCAAGATCTACGGCGATCTACGCGCCGTCGACGACCTGAGTCTGACCGTTCCGCAAGGACAATGGCTGGCGATTGTCGGTTCGTCCGGTTCCGGCAAGACCACGCTGATGAACATGATTGGCTGCATGGACACGCCGTCGAAGGGCTCCGTCATGCTTGAAGGCCGTCGATTGGAGGATTTGAACGCCAAGCAGCTCGCCGACGTGCGCAAGAACATGATCGGATTGGTGTTCCAGAAGTTCTATCTGGTGCCGCATCTGACGGCCGTGGAGAACGTGATGGTGGCGCAGTACTACCATTCTGTCGTCGATGAGAAGCAGGCCATGGAAGCGTTGGAACGCGTGGGATTGAAGGATCGCGCGCACCATCTGCCCGGCCAGCTGTCCGGCGGCGAGCAGCAGCGCGTGTGCATCGCCCGCGCGCTCATCAACTGCCCGAAGCTCATCCTCGCCGACGAGCCGACCGGCAACTTGGACGAGAAAAACGAGAAGATCGTGCTCGACCTGTTCCGGCAATTGCACGAGCAGGGCACGACGATCATCGTCGTCACGCATGACGCGCTCGTCGCCTCCTGCGCGCAGCGCGAAATCATGCTCAACCATGGCGTGCTCGTCGGGGAGCAGTGGAACGACGATGAGGCGCGACGGGCGTACGAAGCGGCCGGCGGCGAGCCGGCGCGCACTGGCTCGGACGCGGAGGGCGCGCAGAACGGCGGTGTCGCGATTTCGTTCGCGGATCCGACGAAGGCTGCGAAAACCGGCGATACGGACGATCGCACGGCGGACAACCATACGGCGGAATAGTAGGCATGAGGCCGTTTTGCGGCGGCCGGTCGAACACATCGCCCGTTACGAAGGGCAGAAGGGGTAACAATGAGC
>NZ_JBNMKH010000158.1:0-2114 GCF_050874245.1 Bifidobacterium sp.
AAAGCGGACAATCGACCAGCCGTGGCCTGCGTGAAGACGGCAATTCGCAAGGCATCGCAACGCTATTTGGAACACTGCCGCCAGTAAAATACCGGCAACGCAACACCGCTTAACTGCAAGACCTATGGTTTTGCAATAGCCACAACCCATGATATAAGCAAACTTCATAACAGTCTCAGCATTCTGCCGAAGAACACGCCATCATCCCGCACGGCAATCGACCATGCTGGACAGCATGGAAGAAAACAATCACACCAACTCCGGCTTTGATGCCGACGCCATCGACCACACCACCGCCGCCGACCTGGCCGAAGTCGGTTCCGACAAATGGACCCGCTACCCCGGCTGCATCGGCGCGTTCATCGCCGAAATGGACTACGGTCTGGCGCCATGCATCCAACAGGCGATCGACAGCGCCTGCGACCATTGCAAACTCGGCTACATCCCGGAACCGTGGAAGCACCGGGTGGCCGAAGCCTGCGCCGGATGGCAGAAGCGGCATTATGGCTGGGAAGTCGACCCCGGCATCATCCGCGTGGTGCCCGACGTGCTGGAAGCCTACGAACTGTTCCTGCGCGAACTGGTCGGAGCCGGCAACAGCATCGTGGTGCCGACGCCCGCGTACATGCCGTTCCTGAGCGTGCCGAAGCTCTATGGCATCGACGTGATCGAAATCGAAATGACCACGGATACGAACACCAACGGACAGCGCGAATGGCTGTTCGACTTCGACGCCATCGAACGCGCGTTCGCGGCTGGCTGCCACGCCTTCGTGCTCTGCAACCCCCACAATCCAATTGGCAAAGTGCTCACCTTGGACGAGGAACGGCGCATCAGCGACCTCGCCGCCAAATACGACGTACGCATCTTCAATGATGAGATCCATGCGCCGTTCGTGTTCGAAGGACGGCACATTCCGTTCCCGACCATCAGCGAGACCGCGGCACTGCAGTCGATGACCGCCACCAGTGCGTCCAAATCATTCAATATCCCGGGCACCAAATGCGCGCAGGTGATTCTCACCAATCCCGCCGATCGTGCGATGTGGGCCGAACGAGCCGAATGGAGCGAGCACCAAACCGCCACAATCGGCGCAATCGCCACCACCACCGCATACAACGAAGGCGACCCGTGGTTCCAGGATGCATTCGCCTATGTGCGCCGCAATCTGGATCTCTTCGACGAGCGGATGACCACGCGGTTCAAAGGAGTCGGCTATATCAAGCCGCAGGGCACGTACATCGGCTGGCTTGATTTCTCGGGACTCGGCCTTGACGATCCAGCAGCCTATTTCCTCGACAAGGCGAAGGTGGCGCTGACCGACGGACGCTCGTGCGGGCAAGCGGGCAAGGGTTGTGTACGTGTGAACGTGGCGATGCCGTACCCATTGCTGGCCGAATGCCTGGACCACATGTACGACGCATTGCATGCGGACGGCCTGCTGTGACCGGCAGGCATGTCCCGGCGGACGGCAGCATAGCCAGATAGCCACGTCCGCGAAGACATCGCGACGATTGTCCGTGGCATCCGCCAAAAGGGCGGGCGCCACGGGCGTTTCGCCGGCGAAGACCTTTTGAATCCATGGGAACGACAACGGTTTGCTTTGGGAGAATCGGCGCATGATACGATGGGCGGCATCCCCCAACGACGACGGATATGCATCACCGCATTCACTTTTAGAGAAAGTCCAGCGAATGAGCGATCACATCACCCCTCCCAACGCCGGCAACGTCCCAACCAATCCGCATGCCGCATGCCCACAGCCCTTCGCCCAGCAGACGCGGCCGGCATACGCACGGTCCGACGCATGCACGCGGCCCGCATACGGACGGCAGCCGACCATGCCGCAGGACGCGCCGCAGCCTGTCGGCACACCGCCTCAGGCCATGCACCGACGAACTCGCTCCGAATCGCGGTTCTCCTACAAAAACGGCATTCCTCCGAAGAGGAACGGCAAGTGGATGCCCGACCAGCAATGCGGTCCCGGCAACGCTATCAAACGATTCTTCGAAGGATATGCGGAGTTCAGGGGACGTTCCAGCAGACGCGAATTCTGGCTGGCCATGTTGTTCGTCGTGCCGATGACCGTCCTCCCGTTCCTCTTCCCGCCTTTC
>NZ_JBNMKH010000159.1:0-2055 GCF_050874245.1 Bifidobacterium sp.
GTGGCGAGACGGATGAGCACGGCCACCAGCCAGCCTGCGATCAGCGGGTTCATGGCGGATTCGGTGATGGAGTTGGCGATCACGTCGCCGATGCCGGAGTCGACCAGCGTCTGCTTGAAGCCGCCGCCTGCGGCGACGATCAGGATGATGCCGGCCACGGAGCCGAAGGACTGTCCGACCATGCCGTTGACGGCGTCACGGGAGAACTTCTGCATGTAGCCAAGGGCGACCATGGCGAAAACGGTGGTGATGAGCAGTGCCACGAGCGGGGTGCCGAGGAACGCGATCACACGGCCCCAGGCGGTGGTGTTCTGACCGGTCAGATCCACGATGGACGCGGCGAGCATCAGCACGACCGGCAGCAGGATCACGGACAGGGCGGTGCCGAAGGACGGGCGATTCTCCGCGGACTTCGGAGCTTCGGCCTCAGCCTCGTTCTCCGGAGCGGCGATCGGAACCCACTCGGCGGCGAGCCTGCCGAACAGCGGGCCGGAGATGATGACGGTCGGGATGGCCACGATCAGGCCGAGGGCCAGGGTGATGCCGAGGTTCGCGTTCAGCGCGCCGATGGCGGTCAGCGGACCGGGGTGCGGCGGCACGAAGGCGTGCAGCGTGGACAGGCCGGCGAGGGCCGGGATGCCGAGCAGCACCACAGGGGACTTGGAACGACGGGCGGCGAACAGCACCACCGGGATGAGGATGACCACGCCGACCTCGAAGAACATCGGGATGCCCACGATGAACGCGATCAGTGCCATGGCCCACGGCAGACGCTGCAACGGTGTCTTGGCCATGATGGTGTCGACGATGGTGTCCGCACCGCCCGACTTGAACAGGATGGTGCCGATGATCGAGCCGAACGCGATAAGCAGGCCCACGTTGGAAATCGTGCCGCCGACGCCGGAAGTGAAGCTATCGAACGCCTTGTCGAACGGCACGCCCGCGCACACGGCCATGACGAATGAGCCGGCGAGCAGGGACAGGAACGGATGCACCTTGCATGCCGCGATGAGAAGAACGATGACGGCGATGCCGATGATCGCCGCTGCGATGAGATTCATGAATCCTCCTTGATTCGTTGAATTTCTCTTTCGATTTTTAGTTATGTGCGATTATTTTGCGCTGTGTTGCGGCTTGCGCCGTTCACTCGGCTTGCTGCGATTGCGCGGCCACCTTTGCCGCGTATTCGTTCACCGCCGCGATGGCACGTTCCACCATGTCCTCGACGCTGCCTTCGATGGAGACCTCCACGCCGTTCTCATCCGGCTGGAGCGGCTCCAGAATGGCGAATTGGCTGGGCAGCAGCGCCGGCGGCATGAAGTGCCCCTTG
Organism: Bifidobacterium sp.; assembly: GCF_050874245.1. GTDB lineage: Bacteria > Actinomycetota > Actinomycetes > Actinomycetales > Bifidobacteriaceae > Bifidobacterium. Next base: position 1,331 of record NZ_JBNMKH010000159.1, read on the forward strand.
CGCTCGTTGAGGCGTTGCTGGATGAGTTCCTGGGATCCGGTCAGGTGGATGAAGAACGTGGGCACGTCCTTGGCGAGCACCTCACGATAGCTGCGTTTCAGCGCGGAGCTGGAGACCACGGTGTTCTCGTCCAGCGCATCGCGCGCCACCATCCAGGTGTTGATGACCTTCAGCCACGGCCAGCGGTCCTCGTCGGTCAGTGGAATGCCGGCGCTCATCTTGTCGATGTTGGCCTGCGGGTGGAAGTCGTCGCCTTCCGCGTATACGTATCCGAGACGTTCGTGGATGGCTTCCGCCACAGTGGATTTGCCGCATCCAGCGACACCCATCACCACCACGTGAATGCTCATGTCGTCCTCCTTGAACCTGTTGTTCCGGTGCCTCCTCGCATCGGTGATGGCATCACTATAAATCGAAAAGTAGTACGAGTCAAATAAAAAGTACTACGAATTCGAAAAAACATGCGACTTGCTATGCTGTAGGTAGTACAAAACGGCGGCAAGTCGCGCGAACCAGGCGAATCGGTCGTCGACGGAATCGGTCGATGGCGGACGTGTCGGCGTGTCGAGAAACGGAAATGCGCGAATCGCGGGCGAATCAGGAGGGATCTGGATGGCTGAATCCGCAACCGGTGGAGAACTGCTGCAGGACGCCGTAAGCCGCACGCTGGCCATCGAAATGCTGGACGGCAAATGGGCGGCCGGCGAGAGCAAGACGTTGGAAGA
>NZ_JBNMKH010000160.1:0-2036 GCF_050874245.1 Bifidobacterium sp.
CAATAAAGTTCCATAGTCACCACAAGGGAACTTTTATTGGAATCATTGATGTTCAAAGAAGGCGAATTATGACGATGGAACGTGAGCTTCCGGCGTGTCCTGTGGAAACGACACTGTTGATGATTTCGGACAAGTGGAAGGTGCTGATTCTGCGCGATCTGCTGAACGGCACGATGCGGTTCAGCGAGCTGCGCAGGTCGGTGGGGAACATCTCCCAGAAAGTGCTGACGGCGAATCTGAGGCAGATGGAGCGTGACGGTCTGGTGCATCGCGAGGTGTATCCGGAGGTACCGCCGCGCGTGGAGTATTCGCTGACCGAAACCGGCGAAAGCCTACGCCCGATCATCGAGGCGATGAAGGATTGGGGCACCTGGTACAAAGCCGAACGTTCCGCCTAACGTGCGCGGTACGAGTGTGACACGAGTGTCCGATTCTGGTGAAAATGACATGCGTGGCGGGTCTATGGGGTTGAACAGGAACCTTCGCGACAATCCACGCAACGCTTTCAGAAAAAGGGAAACCGACATGCGAGCAAGCAGCTATCAGATGTCTGTATTTATGTTCTACGCCCTCGATGTAGATAACGTCCGAAATCTTGCGCACTTTCGGATTCCGGCCCTGACGCAGGAGGGCATGGCCCGCGTCCTGTGTACGATTTTCATTCGCCAAAACAAAAAACCGCGATTGGAAGCCAGGAGACGGAACCATGCCCGAGAACATCATACAGATCGACCAGAACCTGCTCGAGACCAAGCTCGACCGGCTGATCACCGAGAAGATGACGCAGATCCTCAACGCGATGCTCGATGCGGAGGCCGACGAGATCGCCAACGCCGCCAGATACGAGCGTACCGGGGAGCGGAAGGCGTACCGCGCCGGCCACTACGAACGCAAACTCACCGCCAAGGCCGGCAGGCTCGAGCTCAAGGTGCCGAAACTGAAGGGCGCGGTCTTCGAGTCCGCCGTGATCGAACGCTACCGGCGGCGCGAGGAAAGCGTCGAGGAGGCCCTCATCGACATGTACCTGGCGGGCGTCTCCACCAGGCAGGTCGACGACATCAGCCAACTGCTGTGGGGCGACCGCATGCCGTCCCAGACGTTGAGCGACAAGCTCAAGAAGGTGTACGACGAGATCGACGCGTGGCGCACGAGGCCGTTGTCGGGCGAATACCCGTACGTGTTCATGGACGGCGTGTGGCACAAGCGCTCCTGGGGCGGCGCGGTCGAGAACGTCAGCGTCCTCGTCGCCATCGGGATCGGCGGGGACGGCCACCGCGAGGTCATCGGCGTCGCCGAGGGCATGAAGGAGGATTCCGCCAGCTGGGAGCAGTTCGTCAGGGGCATGATCGAACGCGGTCTGAAGGGCGTGCGCCTGGTGGTCGGCGACCGGTGCGCCGGACTGGTCGCCACGGTGGGCTCGATGCTGCCCAAGGCGAAGTACCAGCGGTGCATGGTGCATTTCATGCGCAACGTGCTCTCCAAGACGCCGCCAAGCCACCGCGAATGGGCGTCGGCGGCCCTGAAGGCCGTGTTCGCCATGGAGTCCCGGGAATCCGCCCTCGCCAAGGCCGGACAGGTCGCCGCGGAGATGGAATCCAGGAGGCTGAAGGCCGCCGCGAACTGCCTGCGCGAGGGCGTCGGCGAGACGACGACCTATCTGCTGGACGAGTTCCCCGCGGAGCACCGCAGGCGGATCCGCACCAACAACATGATCGAACGGCTGAACAGGGAGATCCGACGGCGCACGCGCGTCGTGGGCAGCTTCCCCGACGGCGACAGCGCGTTGATGCTCGTATGCGCGCGCATCCGGTACGTCACCGCGAACGAATGGTCGAACCGCCGCTACCTGGACATGTCCCGGCTCGATGACAACCTCGTGGAAGCGAACTGATCATCGCGCCATGGACGGCCATGATCCAAAGTGCGCAACTTTTCGGGCACTACCCGGCTTTAGGACAGTTAAAAGAAAAGTAATGGAAGATTACTGGGCTATTCCTTAACTGGGATTTGCTCCCAGCACAGCCCGCGCTCTCTTC
>NZ_JBNMKH010000161.1:0-2001 GCF_050874245.1 Bifidobacterium sp.
CGACGCGAACCTCAAGATCACGTGCGTTGTGCTCTTGTTGTGGTCAACACTGTAAATCGTTAATCGTTTAATGTCAAACGTTAAACGATTATCCCAACTGTTAGCGCTCTCATAACGTCATTTCCGCCGCATCATGCAAACGTAGGCATCGGCACCACCCCGCCATTTCCGCCCTCAATTGCCGCAAAACCCAATCACGACACGCCGTTAATCGTTTGATGCTCATCACCGGCACACTCATATATCGTCATCCATGCATAACTATCGGCACACCATACGATTCCGTCATTCCAACCGATCGCTCCGCAGTTGCCCGATTCGGCGGAACCGGCCGACTCTCCTCTGTTCATGCCCGCACGAATGGCCGATTCCCCCGAAAAGGACACCGCTGTACAGGCTCCGCCTCCGGCCTGTCGCACTATGCGACGATCGGCGTAGGTTCGGATACGCCCACAACGTATAACGGTGCCCAGCAGCATATAAAAAGCGCCGGGCGCATATCCACATGCACCCGACGTCATAATCACGGTCACAGCCACGGCGGCCGCGACCGCAGACCTATGGGAAGCCCCTACCGCTGCTCGCGGCCCTCCTTCAGGAAGAAGGAGAATATGAATACGATCACGACCAGAACCAGGCCGAACACATAGCCGTACCGGGAACCGGCAACGAAGCTCTGCGCCTCGCTCGCCCCGGACCCCATGCCCAGCAGGCAGGTGGCCACGGCGGTGCCGATGGCGCCGCACACCTGCTGCATGGTGTTGAGAATCGTGGAACCGTCGGCGGCGAGCTCGCGCGGCAGACCCTTCAATGCCGCGGACTGCGCGGACTGCTGCATCAGCGGAATGCCGATCATGAACACCACGTGCGCCAGCACGAAGAACGCAGGAGCGGTGGTGACGCCGATAACCAGGAACAGCACGGAGCCGATGATGGCCACCACGGCGCCGGCACGCACCAGCGGGCGTGCGCCGACCTTGTCGTACATGCGGCCGGTGGCGAACGAGCAGATGGCGTTGATCACGCCGCCCGCAAGCATCAGCATGCCGGCGACGGACGAGTTAAGCCCCAGGCCACGCTGCAGTTCCTGCGGGGCAAGATACATGATCGCCAACGTGCAGGCGAAGGAGCAGGTGACCATCAGCGCCGGGGTACGGAAGGATGCGATGCCCAACGCACGCAGATCCAGCACCGGATTGTCGATGTGCAGCTGGCGGTACGCGTAGAACGCGACGACCACGATGCCGACGACCAGCAGCACGACCACCAGCGCGGAGAAGCCCATATCAGCCACCAGGCTCACGCCGGCAACCAGGCAGCCGAAACCGATCACCGATGCGACGACGGATAGGATGTCGACCTTCGGGCGGGTCGTTTCGATCGGGGTGACGAAGAAGGCCGCGGTGCACACAATGGCAACGAGCGCCACAACGGCGAACAGCACGAAGATCGCACGCCAGGAGAACGCGCCGATCAGAATGCCGGACAGGGTCGGGCCGATCACCGGCGCGAACATAATCACCAGACCGGCCACACCGTTGGCGGCGCCGATCATGAACGGCGGGAACACGCGCATGATCGCGGCATACATGGTCGGCAGCACAATGCCGGTGCCGATGCCCTGGATGATTCGACCGGCCAGCACCAGTGCGAATACCGGAGCGCATGCGGACAGCGCGGAGCCGACTGCGAAGCAGACCAATGCGAACAGCACCAGCGTCTTGGCCTTGATCCACTTGAGCAGGAATCCGACGCACGGCAGCACCACGCCGATGGCGAGCATGTAGCCGACAACCATCCACTGCGCGGTGCCGGTGGTGATGCCGAACGCATCGCACAGGTCGGGCAGGGCGATGTTCATGGACGTTTCGGACAGCATGCCCAGGAACGCGCCGATGTACAGGCCAAGCATCACCTTATGCGGATGCTTGAATTGGGGTTGATCATGATTCGATGGAGCGTGTTGCGTTGCTGCGCTTTGTGACACGGTTTCCCTTCGTC
>NZ_JBNMKH010000162.1:0-1953 GCF_050874245.1 Bifidobacterium sp.
AATCACTGCCTGACCTGACCAAGCGCGCAACCACCTTGGTGGACGGTCTGACCAACGTCGGCTCGCAACGCAACCGCAAGCTCATCGCCCAACTGGAACAGCTCAGAGACAACGAGAAAGCGCTAGCCAAACAGACCATCGCCGTACGTTCCAAAGCGCACGATCAGGCGTTCGACGGCTACATCGACGCGTACGTGGGCTCATACACCACGCATCTGTCCGGTTCGATCGGCAACGCCACACAGCTTCCCGCCATTCTCGGCACCGCGTCCGAACTGAACGGCGATACCTCCGTAGCTAAATCCGTGGCAGACCTGGCCAACGCCGTCAACGACGTGAGCGCCGCATACCGGCATATCGGCGCGGCCGACGCCGTCGACGAGGTGATTCGCACCATCGAACAGCGTGGCACATCCGGCTTGGTGAACGAGCTCACCAAGCGCGCCGGTGAGGAACAACAGCGCGGCTCCAAAGACTACAGTGCCGGCCAATCGCAGCTGTCCGCGGCCATGATCCCGTATTCGATGGATTTCACCGACGCATACACGGCTCGGCTTAAGGAACTGGGCGCCACCGCAGGCACGGCTGGCAGCTACGAAACCCAGGCGATCGCCGACGTGCGTGCCGGCATCAAAGACAATGAGAAGCTCAAAACCGCGTCCGACAAGGTGTCCGCGGCGATGACCGCGTTGGCGGACGCCAGCGAGCACACCGGACAGGCCAGCGCATTCCACCAGATCGTGCTGCGATTCGCCGACCAGCTGGATTCGGATGACGACACGTCCGAATCGGGCGCTGCCGATGACGCTTCTGTGCTGGACACGTTGCGTTCCGCCTCCGCCAGCCAATCGTTGTGCGCGAAAGCCGAGAAACGGCGGTCCCGTGCGCAACGCAAGGCCGAACGCGCGCAGGCGAAGAACAACACCGCCGATTCGACCAGCTTGGTCGATGACAAGAACGCCATCAGCATGGATGATGTGATGAGCTACGCGGGCGGACTACGCCCGTCGTTCGGCGCCGCAGCGGACACCACGTCGAAGAATGTGGCGAAAGTCGGGGGAGTGGACGGCTCTTCGAAGAACAGCGGTGGCGATTCGTCCGACGGTTCGGCGGATTCGTCCGCCAGCTCGCTACCAATTACCGGCTATGGCTTGGCGAAAACCGGTTTCACGCCGGATAATGGCGATTTGATTGACGAGACGGTCGAATTGGCCGCCGCTGCGGAAGTTTTCGACGATGCGCTGCAGGCTGGATTGGGTGGGAACGGTTCCGGAAATTCGTCCGCTGGCCCGCAGTACCTCCTGTCCGTTCCGGTGCTGTAGAGCACGCGGTTTGTGCGATGCGCTAAATCCGATAGTGCTCCGTCGCTTACGTGGTACGTTTCGGGGTTTTTGATTGCGATTTCCGCCTCCGCTTGTGCATTCGTTGAGATTACGCCCATAAAAACCATTTTTCGCGTACGGGTTTGTGCGCAGGGGCAGGAATGTACGCTGAGAACAGCCGAGAACGGGATAAGGACGGTTCTATGCGCGCACGTCTTGCGATTTAGGGCGATTCTGCACGGACGTGAGCAAAAGGGGATATGATTTCGACCGTTTTGCCTGCGATTTATACCCCTTTTCGCTCACGAAAGCATTTTTCCCGCGATTTTGACTGAATATGAGCAAAAGGGGGCACGGTTAGTTGCAGACAGTGACGGGATATACGAGGGGCCTCTCCTTCATGCAAAGGAAAGGCCCCTCGTATGTGGGTGAAGTGAGCGGCTGCGCTACAAAAGCCGCTGGCGGCTCACCTCAGAGACTCACTTCTTCGGTTTCTTGGCCGGCGGTTCGCCTAGCTCGCTTTCGGCGACCGTCACATCGGCGGCCTCGTTCTCACCCTCGGCGGCAGCCGGTGCGGTGAAGGCGATCGGTCCGGTCACGCGACCAGCTTCGGCGATATCGCCCAGCGCGG
>NZ_JBNMKH010000163.1:0-1946 GCF_050874245.1 Bifidobacterium sp.
CTGGAGCCTTGCCCGGTGGGCTTGATGGGGATCGAACCCACGACCTTCTGTTCCGGAGACAGACGCTCTATCCGCTGAGCTACAAACCCGTGCGCCACACTACTTTACACGCTCGCCGCCCATTTGCGACACGATACGGTGAAAAAAGTGGCGCGACCCTTGCAATCGCAAGGAAAATCAGTACGTGAGGGTGGCGAGACGACGACGTGCGCGCTTCAGCCGCTCATCGGTCGGCTCGGGAATCGTGAAGTATTCCAGCAGGCGCTTGCGCACCGGCTCGATGTCGGCCTTGTGACCGGCCGCCACGAAATCAAGCAGACGGTCGAACGCGTCCTGGATCTGTCCGCCGATCATGTCGACGTCGGCGACGGCAAGCTGCGCGTCCACATCGTCCGGCTTGTCGGCAGCGGCGGCACGCACCACGCGCACATCCGCATTGCCGGAACGGGCCAGCAGCAGCGCCTTCGCACGTTCACGGGCCGCGCGTGCATCATTCGGATTGGCTTCCAGCACCTTCTCGTAAGCGGCGGCGGCACCGGCGTAGTCGCCCTGCTGCGCCAGCATATACGCCTCCTGATGTTCCGGCGGCACCTGGTCCTGGACGCTGGACGCAGACGCGGAATTGGCCGCGTCGGAATCGGGATCGCCCGAATACGGCGCGGTGCCGGTCACTCCGGCCTGCTGCGCGGCCGCGATCAGCTTCGGCACGACCACGTCCGTGATCTGCTTCAGCTCCTCGTCGGAAGGCAGTCCCTGCAGAATCGGCATCGGACGGCCGCCGATCAGCGCGAACAGCGCCGGAGCGCCCTGGATCTGGAACGCCTGTGCGATGGACGGATTGGATGCGATGTCGATGCGGGACAGCTGGATCTGGCCGTTGAGCTTGTTCACCGCATCGCCCAGCGTGCGCGCCATGGGGAACAGGCGGTCGTCGGTCGGCACCCACAGGAACAGCAGGATCGGGAAGGTGGCGGAGGTCTGGACCATGGCCTGGAACGTGTTCTCCGTGGTGTCGATGACGTATCCGCCGGCCGCCGGCGCTCCCCCGGCCTGCCCCGGTTCGGCCTTGACCTGATGCTTGAGCGCCTCCAGATCAACGGCTCCCGCCAATGAAACACCCGGATTGAACGCCTGCTTCTCTGCCATACATGCCTCCCAAAACACAAAATCGTTGCTGGCACCAACTATAGGTGCCAACAACGATTTCACGGTTTTCATTCCCGCGGGTGCGTCGAGGATGCCGAAGATACGCGACGGGCGGAAATCCGCCGGCGACATACCTTTCAGGAGCTGACGTCCGGCGGGCTTACAATGCCTCGACCTTCACGGGCTGGCGTTCGGAGCCGACCGCAGTGATCTTCTGGCCGGACTTCGCCGGCGGCACATACAACGCGATCACGTTCACGTAGCTCGTCTTCATAGTGCTGGTGGCTTTGCCGTCGCCAAACAGCGCCTTCTCCGCATCGGAGGCCGGCTGCGACTCACGTCCGGCTCCGGCGGTGCGCGTCCATTCGGAATTGATCTGGGCGACCACCAGGTCGCCGCCGTCCGCGGAACGCATGATGGCGATGGCCCCGTCGACTGGCGTGAACACCTGCTGCTGGTTGCCTTCGTTGAGCTGCATGGCCTTCTGCACCTGATCGGTCAGCTCGGCCAGTTTCGTGCGCAAATCATCGTCCGCGAATTTGCCGGCGAATTGGCTGTTGGCCCCGTTCTGCAACAGGTCCGCGTATGCGGCGACCGCGGCCTTCGGCGTCATGACCAGACCGGTGTCCGTCGGCGTGCCCTGCGCGCTGCCGGTCTGAGAAACCTCGAAACTCGGCATCTTCACGCCGGAGAACAGACGGGCCACGCCCCACAGTTTGTAGTTCTGCCGGGCGGAATCCTGCTTCAGCACCAGCAGACGCTTGGACTGCTGGTCCTCGGTGGTCGTGGTGATCGAGAAC
>NZ_JBNMKH010000164.1:0-1910 GCF_050874245.1 Bifidobacterium sp.
GCGGAGAAGCACATAAGCACCACGACCAGCAGCATGAACGCAATCACCACATACGGCGTCACATTGGCGAACGGCAGCTTGAATGCGATCTTGTCGAGCGCCTCCTTGCCCTTCAATCCCTTCAGCTCGGCCGGGCCGTCGCCGGCCGCCACCACGCGACGGAACTTGATTTCCGTGACCATGATCATGATCCAGTTGATCGCGGCAGCGATCGTGGCGATCGACATCAGATAATTGAACGCGAATTCCGGCCATACGAACACGACGACCACGGCGATCGCAATAATGATCGCGGAAGTGACGACGCCTCCGACCGGAACACCCTTCTTGCTGAGCTTGCCCAGGCAAGCCGGCGCGTTGCCCTGCTTTGCCAGCGAATACAGCATGCGGGAGTTGGCGTACAGGCCGGAATTGTAGACACTCATCACGGCGGTCAGGCATACGAAATTGAGGATGCCGGCGGCCGCGTGCACGCCGACGGAATCGAAAATCTGCACGAACGGGCTGGAATCGCCGTCGATCTTGCTCCACGGAATCACTGCCATGATCACACCGAGCGCGCAGATGTAGAAGACGAGGATACGCCAGATGATGCCGTTCGTGGCCTTCGGAATGGTGGTGCGCGGATTCTCGGTCTCGCCGGCGGTGATGCCGATGAGCTCGGTGCCGCCGAAGCTGAACATCACCACGACCAGAGCCATCATCAGACCCGTCCACGTGCCGTCGGCGTTGTGGGTCATCAGACCGTGGGGCAGGAATCCGCCGTCCACGGTGAACCAGTTGGCGAAGCTCGCGCGAATGCCCGACGCGGTGGGCACGTTGGCGATAATCACATACAGGCCGCCCAGAATCATGGCGATCACGGCCACGATCTTGATGATGGCGAACCAGAACTCGAATTCGCCGAACTTGTTCACGCCCATGAGATTCAGCGCGGCGATGGCCACCAGGAACACTGTCGCCGAAACCCACTTCGGAATGTTCGGGAACCAGTAGTTCACGAACGAGCCGACCACGGACAGCTCCACCATGGCCACAAGCACGTAATTGAACCAGTAGTTCCAGCCGGAGATGAAGCCCGCGCGCTTCGACCAGTAGCGCGTGGCGTAGTAGCTGAACGCGCCGGCCTTCGGATCCTCGACCGCCATTTCGGACAGCGCGCGCACGATCATGAAGATCGCGAGGCCGCCGACCAGATAGGCGAGCAGAATGGACGGACCAGCCAGCTGGATGGACTCGCTGGAGCCGTAGAACAGACCCGTTCCGATGGCGCCACCCAGTGCGATCAGCTGGATGTGGCGGTTTTTCAACGATTTGCGAAGCGTAGGCGGAACCGGCACGTCGTCGGTCTCACGCGGCTTCTTCGCGGCGGTGACGTCGCTCATGAATGCTTCCTCTTCTCTTTTTGCTTGCGATTCGTCCTTCGTGGGGACTGCTTTTGATTGTAATGTCATGCGATGCGCGGAACAGTGCGATGTCCGCTTTGGACGGGCCGGTTTTGCCTGGTTTTGGATGGGACGGTTTGGTTGGCGTGGGCGGGTTCGGGGGAATTGCGATTGCGGCTTGGTGTTGTGGCGGTTGGCGGGACCGCGGAGCTGGGATGGTTGGCGGTTGTTGGTGCATTGCGCGTGGTGTGGTTTGGGTGGATACAGATTCGGCTTGGACGGATTTGTATGGTTTCGGGCGATTCTAGGCGATTCGGCGCCGCTGCGGCCTTGCTTCTCCGGTTTTATGGTGTTCAATGGAGATGGGACTATGCGCGGGCCGGCTGCGGTGTTGCGGTGGCGGTGGCTGCGTGTGGGGCATGTGGGTTGTATGTGGTCGTATGAGGGAGGCCGTGATGGCGTTCGTCAAAGACATGTTGCGTATGTGGGCGCATTCGTGGAAAAGGTTCGTTTCGATCGCCATGA
>NZ_JBNMKH010000165.1:0-1887 GCF_050874245.1 Bifidobacterium sp.
ATGCGGTCCTGAATCGGCGGATGCGTGGAAAACAGGCGCGAGAAGCCCTCCGCGGAGAACGGACTGGCGATCATCATCGCAGCCACCGACTGCGTGCCGGCGGTCTTCTCCATCGGCATCGCGGCTGCGCCGCCGGAAATCTTGCTCAACGCGGAAGCGAGCGCTTCCGGATCCTCCGTCAACTTGGAACCGTCTTCGTCGGCGTCGTATTCGCGTGTGCGGGAGATTGCCATCTGTATCAGCGACGCTGCGATCGGCGCCAGACTCGCGCTCAGCAGCACACCCAACAATCCCAAGCCGCCGGACGCCGAATCGTCGCGGTCGTCACGCGAACGGCCGCCGCCGAAATACATGAGCGAGTAGCCGAGGTACGAGATGACGGTGGCCATGGCGGAGGCGATTGCGGACGTCAGAATGTCGTGGTTGTAGACGTGCATGAGTTCGTGTCCGAGCACGCCGCGAATCTCACGTTCGTTAAGCGTCTGTAGGATGCCTTGCGTGCAGCAGACCGCCGCGTGTCGTTCGTTGCGCCCCGTCGCGAACGCGTTGGGGCTCATGGTGGGGGCGATGTAGATGCGCGGCATCGGCTTGCCTGCCTTCGCCGATAGCTCGCGGACGATCTTGTATAGTACGGGGGCTTCCTGCTCGCTCACCTGTCGAGCGTGCATGCTGGCGATCGCCAGTTTGTCGGAAAACCAGTAGGAGACGAACGTGGAGCCCAGGCCGATGAGAATGTAGTAGCCGAGCGTGCTTTGACTGGCGCCGGTCGCCCACCAGATGAGCATGATGACGCCCCACATCAACGCGAACAAAAGCGTCGTTTTCAAGCCATTGCAATGGCCGTGCACCTGCAATTTGCCGTTCATGGCCACCAGCCTAGGAATTCAGGCTGGGATTTTGCTGTATACAAGCTGAAGGGCGGATTTGCAACATCTAGAAACATGCCACGCAACGACGCTACAGCATCGGCCATAGACCTATCTGCGGCACGGCGAGAGTCACCCCAACTTGAAACGTATTACCCTCGCATATCCCCCGAATGCACTGCGTCGAGCGTGCCGATCAGGCTGGTCAGCAAATCGTTGCGGCCGCACGCGTTCGTCAGCACCGCCAGCACGTACGTGCCCGACTGCGACATCACCAGTCCGGCATCGTTCAGCGCGTACAAATCGCCTTCGCCGTTGATCCATCCGGCCTTCGTGTACACGGTGTCCGCATCGCCAAGGGCCGCGTGGATGCAGGAGTTCAGCGAATTCGTCATGTCTCCGGACAGCCATTGCAGCGATTCGGGCGTGATGTTCTGCACCCCCGCCGTTTGCCCGGCGAACAGGAAACCGTATCCGGCGGTCCACAGTTTGGCCATGTCGCGCGCGGAGGTGAACAGGTACCCGCCGCGATCACCCATTCTGGAAGCCGCGCCTGCCTGTTCGGCCCACGTGTTGAAGCAGTCGAGGCCATACGTTTTGTACAGCCAGTCGTAAGACGCGTTGTCGGAATTGCGCAGGACGGCGTCGACCTTTTGGTGGACGGTGGCGGACTGCGCGTCAGCGGATTGGGCCACGCTGTTCAGGTCGACGGTGCCCGTTGAGAACAGCGATATCAGGTATGGCGCCTCCGCCGACGAGGCCGAATAGATCTGTGCATCGGCGTTGTATGCGATCGTGCGGCCGGTCGTGATGTCGGCGAGCACGAATGATGCGGTATATCCGTCGGCTTCGAAAGTGGCGATTTGAGACTGCACGGCGGCCTGCGAATCGGCGCTTAGCGTGAAGCCCTGCGTTGTGATCGTGGCGCTGCCCTCGACTGCGGAAATGCCGTCCAGCGCGACCTGCGTCGGCGACGAGACGGCTTGTGTCTGCGATTGCGGCGCGCTGTTTTGCTTAAGCG
>NZ_JBNMKH010000166.1:0-1872 GCF_050874245.1 Bifidobacterium sp.
AAATATGACAGGCCGGCCGCGAGTACGTCGATGACGACGAGGACGAGCGAGCAGGGGAAGGCTCGCCAGGGGAACATCGCCGATAGCGAGAAGAGCCTGCCGGTGGTGTTGGCGAAGCGCAACATTCCTCTGTCCGTGTTCCACTTCGACTGCCGTTGGATGAAGGAACTCGAATGGTGCAACTTCGATTGGGACAAGTCCAAGTTCCCCGATCCGGAAGGCCTGCTCAAGAAGCTGCACGACCGTGGCCTGAAGGTCTGCGTGTGGATCAACTCCTATATCGGCCAGAAGTCCCCGCTGTTCGAGGAAGGCGCCAAGAACGGCTACTTCATCAAGAACGAGGACGGTTCCGTCTGGCAGTGGGACAAGTGGCAGGCCGGCATGGCCATCGTCGACTTCACCAACCCGGAGGCCACCAAGTGGTACCAGGGCTACCTGAAGAAGCTCGTTGCCATGGGCGTCGACTGCTTCAAGACCGACTTCGGCGAGCGTATCCCCACCGAAGGCGTGAAGTACTATGACGGTTCCGATCCGGAACTGATGCACAACTACTACACCTACCTGTACAACAAGGCCGTGTATGACGTGCTCGTCGAAACCAAGGGCGCCGATCAGGCCATCCTGTTCGCCCGTTCCGCCACCGTCGGTGGCCAGCGGTTCCCGGTCCACTGGGGCAGCGACTGCTCCTCCAACTATCCGTCCATGGCGGAATCCCTGCGCGCCGGCCTGAGCTTCGGCATGTCCGGCTTCGGCTATTGGAGCCACGACATCGCCGGCTTCGAAGACCAGGCGAGCCCGGACCTGTACAAGCGTTGGACGCAGTTCGGCCTGCTGAGCTCCCACTCCCGCTACCACGGCTCCACCGCCTACAAGGTGCCGTGGCTGTACGGTGACGAGGCCGTGGACGTGGCCCGCGAATTCACCGAGCTCAAGCTGCGGCTCAAGCCGTATCTGAAAAAGATGGCCGTGGAAACCCACGAGACCGGCGTTCCGATGATGCGTGCCACGGTGCTTGAATTCCCGGACGATCCTACCTGCGAGGACATCGACACCCAGTACATGCTGGGCGACGACCTGCTGGTCGCCCCGATCTTCCGCGAGGACGGCGTGGCCCGCTTCTACGTGCCGGACGACGGCAGCGGCCAGCCGTGGACCAACATCATCACCGGCACCGCGTACGAGCCTGGCAAGTGGTACACCGAGCAGTACGATTACCACACCCTGCCGGTCCTGGCACGTCCCGGCACCGATCCGCTGCATGCGTGATATGACGACTGACGCTGGGCTTCCACGCATTTCGCGGTGGAGCCCGGCGTTTTTTTGACGCACAAGGAGAATGTCTGCGATGAAACCGACGTTCGGCCATTTCCTGTTCGGTGGCGATTGGAATCCGGAGCAGTGGCCGGAAGACACCTGGGAGCATGACCTTGACATGCTTGAAGACGCCCATATCAACGAAGTCACCATCAACGTGTTTTCATGGGCGCTGTTGCAGCCGGCCGAAGACCGTTACGATTTCAGCATGCTCGACAAAATCGTCGCATTGTTGGTCAAGCATGATTTCAACATCGTGATGGCGACCGGCACCGCGGCGCTGCCCGGATGGATGGTGCGTCTGCATCCCGAAACGATCCGTACCGAGCAGAACGGCACCCGTCACGTATTCGGAGGGCGGCACAACTTCTGCCCGACATCGCCATACTTCCGTAAGGCGTCCCGTGCGCTCGCAGCGCATGTCGCCGAACGCTACGCCGGCACATCCGGACTGGTCGACTGGCATGTGTGCAACGAATACGGTGGCGGTGGCGGCCTATGCTATTGCGACCACTGCGCCGAAGCGTTCCGTACGTGGCTGAAAAACAAGTACGGACC
>NZ_JBNMKH010000167.1:0-1866 GCF_050874245.1 Bifidobacterium sp.
CCCGCGATGGCGGTTGGCGTCGAAATCGCCCTCGTCGGGCACTTCATCATTCATCACTGGCATGGTTCCATTATCGCGCACGGTATGTGAATTTCACTCGATTTCGATTCCTCCGGTAGCGCAATCGAATATGGCATTGCGCCGGCGCGGCACGCGGCTATATACTTTTCGCGGGCGGGGATTCCAGCCACGGGCCGGCCGTACATATCGCATATGCCGGCATATGCGGCGTCGAAAAATCGGAACGTCGGAACATCTCGGAACACCGAAGAACATCGAAGAGAACGTCAGAAAGCAGGAACGGATATGGCAACGCATGCAGTCACTTCGCAGGATTTCAACCAAGTCGTCGAATCGAACGATCTGGTGTTCGTTGATTTCTGGGCTACCTGGTGCGGTCCGTGCCGCGCGTTCGGTCCGACGTTCGAGAAGGCGAGCGAGGCGAATCCGGACGTCTACTTCGCGAAGGTGGACATCGACCAGAATCCCGATCTGGCTTCCGCGGCCAAGGTGCAGGCGGTGCCGACGCTGATGGTCGTCAAGAACAAGCAGATCGTGTTCCAGCAGGCGGGTGCGTTGCGCGCCTCCGACTTGGACGCCCTCATCGAACAGGCCAAGGCGCTCGACATGAACGCTTCGGACGGCGGCTCCGATACCCCCTCTGGTGTTTCCGCGGAATGACAACGTTTTCGCCGCCCATCGATCGAATTCCTCGGAGTGCGCTAGACTATATGTAGTTGCGCGTTTTCCGGCGGAGCCCATGCGGCCGCGCGCAGCGCATTCGAAAAGCGATTGAATCCGCCGAGGAACTGTAAGCGATGTAGGAGCAGAATGGCTAGTCATAAACGACATGCCCAACCGGCCACCTTGTCTCTGCCGAGCAAGTCCCAGCTGGTGAAGATTGCCGCAACGGTCGCGGCAGTAGGGCTGTTGGCCACTGGTGGCTTCGTGTCCCATAATCTGTACGCCACAGCGGATGCGGATAAGGAGAAGCCCCAATCGGTTTCCGCGTACTCCGTTTCCGACGCCAACGAGGCTTCCCGTGGCAACGCGCGTGAGGCGCTGAAGGGCAACACCTCGTATGTCACCGTGAAGATCAACGGCAAGACCCGCGTGGTCCCCGGCACCGATTTCACCGACGTGAAGTCCGTGCTGGATGCCGGTGACATCACCTTGGATCCGGAAGACACCGTCTCGCCGGCGCTGACCACGAAAGTCAACGAGAAAACCGTCATCACCATCAATCGTGCGGGCGCTTCCGTCTCCGTGACGGACACTGCGATTCCGTTCAACACGGTGAAGAAGGAGACCTCCTCCCTGCCGAAGGGTCAGGAGAAGGTCGAGACCGAAGGCCAGGAAGGCGTGATGGAGACCACGAATCTCGTCACCAAATCGGGCGGCAAGGTCGTTTCCTCCAACATGATCAGCTCATATGTGAAGAAAGCCCCGACCGACAAGGTGATTCTTGTAGGCACCGGCTCCACCGCACCATCCACCGCCGCCGCGACCATCGGAACCACCGTTCCTGCCGGCGAAATGCAGCAGTGGGCCCATGACTACCTGCTGTCCAACGGCTACACCGAAGAGGACTTCACCGCGACCGTGTACATCATCTCGCACGAGTCCGGCTGGAACGTGTCCGCCACCAATCCAAGCTCCGGCGCATACGGCCTGCCGCAGGCGCTTCCGGGATCGAAGATGGTCAGCGCGGGAGCCGATTGGGCCACCAACTACCAGACCCAGCTCAAGTGGTTCTGGGGTTATTGCGCCCAGCGCTACGGCTCCATCCAGGGTGCCTATGCATACTGGCTCGCACACAAGTGCTACTGATGCCGCCGAACCTTCACTAAGCGTGCGATTCCAATC
>NZ_JBNMKH010000168.1:0-1839 GCF_050874245.1 Bifidobacterium sp.
GTGGAATCAGTAGAGAAAACTGGCTATTTTGACGCGTCTGCGCTCGCGGCTGCCCAAAAGCAAAAACCTGTCGATACGGACCGTCCGTTCTTGATGTATCGTGACGTGAACCAGTACAAGAACGGCGAGAAGGAATCAACCTATACAAGGGACTGGTTCGATCCATTCATGCCTTACAACGGCTACAACGGCTCCAAGGATGACACCGTCAAAATGAAGCCCGCCCCCAGCGGCGAAACCGCCTACTATCTGGTGGAGGACGTCCAGCCCGACTGGGATTCCCTCGAAGACGCCAACATCAAGGGCGTGTCCGCCAAGAGTCAGAAATCTAACGGCAAAAATGCAAGCAAGAACGCAGACACCAAGAAATCTGATTCCCAATCGGATGCCGCCACTCGGTCTTTGATGAAGTCCATCGCCGGAAAGTACGGTTTCGCTTCCGGTTCCGGCGGTTGGGACACCACTATGACGGTGGCGTCCGATGGCACGTTCAGCGGAACATATCATGATTCCGACATGGGCATTACGGGAGATGACTATCCGAACGGATCGGTCACCATTTCGAATTTCAAAGGCCGTTTCAAGGATGCCAAGAAGAACGCGGACGGCAGCTATACGATGCAATGCGACAAATCGGCGCTGAAAATCGATGGCAATATAGGAGACACGTATATCAAAAACGGTAGTAAATATACGGTTGCCGACCCCTACGGCATTGCCCCCTGCGGTGCATTCACCGTATATCCGGCGGGATACGACAGTTCGCAGCTCAGCGAAGCGATCGTCGGCTGGAGCCATGCGTGGTATGACAGCATGCCCGCAAAGCTGGAAACGCCGATTATCGTGAATGCCGAGGACACGAATCTCGGTAGCGAATCACAGCAAGACGCCTTCTTCCAATCGAAATATCTTGAGTGATATTCGATAAGGTCGCGTTGTCGGCGGTGCTGCCGTCGAGTCGCTGTCGATCATTGCGATTGCCACGAGCATCGCATTACTGCGATTTGCGCAACAGCCCCCGAACCGCGTACCCGATCGCGCCGCACGTCACCGCGCCCGCACCCAGCAGCGTGGCGCTGACCTGCGGCCTGCGCAGCTCGTTGCGCACGCCAATCAGGTCCGTCACGCAATGGTCCTCGAAGAACACGCGTAATTCGTTGCTGGAATAACGGCCGACCAGATCGCCCCACGTCAGCATGCGCGTCACGTACGCCATCGGATTGTCTTCGCGGAATTCAAACAGCCGGATGCTGCGGAACCGCGATTTCGGGCCGTAGCATTCGAAACCACAGGTCGGCGCGTACCCCAAATCGATGTCGTGCACATGCCCGACGAACGAATTCTTGTGGTCATGCCCGCAGAACAGCGCGAAATAGCCGCCCGCCTCACGCAACGCGTCCACTTCGCCCACGTTCACGTCGGCGCAGCCAATCGCCTCGCCCAGCCGCGAACCGGGTCGGCACACATTGCGGTCGAGCACATAGCAATGTCCTGCGAATTCGCGCGCGCCCTCCACGGCGTTCGGCGTGTAGGCGGGCACTTCGCGCAGGCAATCGTAGAATTCCTGCGGCGGAATGTGCTGGAAGGCGATTGCCGGTACCGCCTGCCCGTCGCCATTGCGCCTGCCCAGCTCGCGTTGCACGTCTTTCAGCCATTCGACGGCTTCCGGCGAGGGGGTGCCGTAGCCGTCGGAGTCGGCCAAATCCCAGCCGCGCGAATTCGCCGCGTATTTCGCGTATTCGGTGACCGACTGCCGTCCGTTGCCGTCACCCGCGTCTGCCGTGTCGGCGTAATCGCCCGAATTGACCATCATCACGCTCATTGTGATACGCCCCGAAC
>NZ_JBNMKH010000169.1:0-1824 GCF_050874245.1 Bifidobacterium sp.
ATCCCTACGCGGCAGGTAGCTGCTGGCCCCTTCGAACGGCAGTACCAACAGCGTAACGATGGCCGCGACGACAAGCCAACCCGCGAATACCAGCATCGCGAAACCCGTAGTGCCATCCCAACCTTCGCCACCGGCATGCGGCGTCAGCGCAACAGCCACGGCGACGCCGACCAGCTGGCCAAGCGCCAGCCCCTTGCCGTGCCACGAATCGGCGCGGTCGCGGAACTTGTCAGGCGCACGTTCGCCGAACGCGGCGGCGAACGGTATAGCCGCCATCGCATACGCGGCCTGCGTGGCCAGCCAGAAGAACACGGCCCACGGGAGAAAATCGCATGCGGAAAGAATCGCCATGCAGATAGCCGCCAATACGCTGCCGCTGACGATCCATGGCGTACGGCGCCCGAACCGGCAGTAGGAATGGTCGGAACCGACGGCGATGCATGCGTTCAGCAGGAACGTCATGATGGCACCTGCGATGACGAGCATCGCCAAATCCGTGACGCGGTTGATTCCCGACAAACGGCTGACGGTTTGCGGAATGAGCACCGTGTTGAACGCCGCCATCGGAGCGGACAGCAGCATTGAGCCAAGCGCAAAACCCGCAACGAGCCGGTTGGCCTGCATTGCGGTCGGCCTGGTGCCGTCCGGAGCGGTCATCGGGTCGCGCAGGTCGAGGAAGGACGATTCGAGGTTCGGCACAGCCACGTCAAGATGCGCGGCCGCGGTTAGGGGCGCTCCACCTTCCGATGCGATGCGCGCGGCCTGGGTTTCCGGACGCTCGTTGGACGCTTCCGGAATACGCGGATGCTGCTGCACCGACAGCCGGCGCATGGCCGCCTTCGCTTCGGGAGTCAGGGTCTTCTCATAATCGGGGCGATCGTCGATGCCCGGGCGGATGAACACCTGGCCGGGCAGCGGCTGCGGTTTGAATTCGTTATTCTGATTGTCTTCGGTCATATCTGCTGTTTTCTTGGCTTATCGCGTTTTCTGCTTGTCGCGTTTCATGTGCTTCGATACTCCACGCATGCGCCCGCCCGCTACGAGCGACACATACGAAAATCGCCCGGACGCATTGCTTCAGCGCATTCGGGCGATTCTTCAACGCAACTTACGATACCAACACGTGCGGCCACTGCCGTCCGCCCGACGGACCGGGTGCGACGGACCGGGTGCGCGACCGCAAGGTGGAACGCAATCGCAAGGCCGTACGTAATCGCAAGAAAATACGTAATCGCAAGAAATTTTCCGTCAGGCGACGACAGGCGGATTGGCGATCAGATCATCCGAACGGTGGTCTCCCGCGGAATCCTCCCATTCCAACATGGCGACCGGCGTAGTGTTGTCCACACCGAGACCGCGCTTCGGCTCGAACGTCAGCGTGGCCTGGCTGGTTTCGCCGCGCCAGGTGAAGCTGATGGACGTGTCGCCGTCGGTGGTGTACGAGAACGTGCCGTCGAACGCGTCGAGCTCGTTGCGGAACTTCGCGAGCGCGTTCAGCGCCTTGACCACCGGACGCTTGAGATTCTCGTCGATTTCCGCGGTGGAATAGTAGTGGCGATTGATGTCGCGGCCGTTGTTGGTCTTGCGCAGCAGCTCCATGTCGTTCTTGCCGGCGAGCGCGCCGACGTAGTAGACCTGCGGCACGCCGGGCAGGAAGAACTGCACCGCGCGGGCGGCGATGTAGTGCTGGTCGTTGCATCCGAGCGCCGAATAGTAGGTGCTGTTGACCTGGTAGAGGTCGAGGTTGGATGCGGCGGCGCCAGTGGCTGCCTGGGATTCGCCGTGGGTGTTGGCGTGGATGGTGTTGACGAGGTTGTCCACGTC
>NZ_JBNMKH010000170.1:0-1725 GCF_050874245.1 Bifidobacterium sp.
CATACGCCACAGTGTAGCGGTCAGCGTAATGGCGGCCCTTGCGAAACACGCTCATAACCGCCTCTTGATAGGCTGAAAACGGTTGGAAACACGCGCGAAGGAGGCACGTTGGCGGTATTCGAGTTGATTCTATGCATCATCGCCGCCGTAGTGCTGTCCTCGTTCCTAAGTCGTTTCATACCCAAGGTGTCCACGCCGCTCGTGCAGATCGCATTGGGCGCGCTAGCCTCGCAGCTGCCGTTCTTCCCAAGCGTGACGCTCGATCCGGAACTGTTCATGGTGCTGTTCATCGCGCCATTGCTGTATCTGGAGGCGCATGAGATCGACAAGACCGAGCTGCTGAAATCCGTCAAACTGTCATTGTCTTTGGCGATCGGTCTGGCGATTGCGACCATGGCGGCGGTCGGCTTCGCGCTGCATGCCGTCTGGCCGGCGGTTCCGCTTGCCGCGGCACTCGCGCTTGGCGCGGCGCTTGGTCCGACCGACGCGGTCGCGGTGTCGTCGCTTGGCAGGGAGGCCGCGCTGACCGAACGTCAGACGAGCGTGCTGAAGGGCGAATCGCTGTTCAACGACGCTTCCGGCATCGTCGGCTTCCAGTTCGCCATAGCGGCGGCGGTCAGCGGCGTGTTCGAAGTGGGGGAATCGGCCACGCAATTCGTGCTCTCGTTCTTCGGCGGCGCGATCTTCGGCCTCGTGGTGGGAACCGTGGCCGACCTGCTGTTCGAGATGTTCCGCTCCCTTGGCTGGGAGACGACCACCAGCCGCATCCTCATGGAGCTGTTCCTGCCGTTCATCCTGTATCTGGGCGCGGAGGCGGTCCATGTCTCCGGCATCCTGTCGGTCGTGGCCGCGGGCCTCATCATCCGGTTCGACCGCACCGGCATCGGCCCGAACGTGGCGCGCACGAACATCGTATCGTCGAGCGTATGGGGCGTGCTGTCGTTCTCGCTCAACGGCGCGGTGTTCATCCTGCTCGGCATGCTGCTGCCGAACGCAATGTCCGCAAGCTGGGACGATCCGCATATCAGCAACGGACTGCTGATGGTCGCGATCCTCACCGTCTCCGCCGTGGTCATCGTCATGCGGTTCCTGTGGATCTCGCTGATGCTGCGGCTCGCGAGGGACACCACCACCGGCAAGCGGCGCCGGATGACGGCGAAGCGTTGGCGGTCCGCCGCGGTCATGACGTTCGGCGGACCGAAGGGCACCATCACGCTGTCGCTGATGTTCACAATCCCATACACGCTGGCGGCCGGCGCGGACTTCCCGATGCGTGACGAACTGATCTTCATAGCCGCCGGCGTGATCGTGGTGACGCTGCTGCTGGCGAATTTCCTGCTGCCGCTGCTCGCGCCGAACCGCAACAAGGACACGTCGACGGAAATGATGGAAATCACTATCGAAGTGCTTCGGCGGACCGTGGAGGAACTGTCGGGACGCGTCACGTCGGACAACCGCCGTGCGGTGCTCATGGTCATCGATTCGTACACGAAGCGCATCACACGGCTGAAGCAGCGCACCGGTGAAATCGATCCGCAGGGATACATGCAGCTGCAGATCGACGCGCTCAATTGGGAGAAGGAATACGTCAAGAACCGTCTGGCGGGCGTGCGCGCGGCGATCAAGGCGAATCCGACCGAGAACCGCGCCGCGAACGATCTGGAGGCCGAAGCCTGCGAGCGCCTGCTCGACCAGATCATGAGCTCGCTGCGCCACATCGAGACC
>NZ_JBNMKH010000171.1:0-1708 GCF_050874245.1 Bifidobacterium sp.
ACGGCCAACGCCGCGAGAGCGATGGTCATCGTCACCGATCCGAAGATGAGCAGCTTCTTGCGGGGGAATCTGTCCATGATGAGAGTGGCGACGATGGTGGCCACGAAATTGACCACGCCGATGCCGACCGACACCCAGATGGCGTCGTTTTCAGGGAATCCGAAGCCCTTGATGAACACCTGCGGCAGGAAATAGATCACGGAATTGATGCCGACGAGCTGCTGGAACAGCATGATGCCGACCGCGGCGATGAGCGCCGGACGGGCGATGCGGAACAGTTCGCGGACGCCTCCCTTGGTGTTCTGTGCGGCGACGGCCTTGATGTCGTCAAGCTCGAGCTGCACCTGGGCCTGATCGACGTCCTTGCGTATGAGAGTGAGCACCTTGAACGCCTCGCGGTCCTTGCCGCGGCTCACCAGATATCGGGGCGATTCCGGCAGTAGCAGACCGCCGACGAGCAGCAGGGCCGCCGGCACGAGCGCCGAGCCCAGCATCCACCGCCAGTCGCGGATGCCGGCGATGTTGTGGCCAAGGAAGCCGAGATTGGAGGCATACGCCAGCAGGATGCCGAAGGTGATCATCAGCTGGAACAGCGTGGACAGCGAACCACGGCGTTCCTTTGGTGCGAGTTCGGCGAGATACGCCGGGGTCAGCGAGGAGGCCGCGCCGACGGCGAGACCGAGGATGATGCGGGCCACGACCATCATCAGGAATCCTGTGGAGCTCGCGCACATGCCCGAGCCGAGCAGGAACAGGACCGCCGCAAGAATCAGCAGCCTTTTGCGTCCGAAACGGTCAGACAGCGCACCGATGGACAGGGCGCCCGCACAGGAGCCGATCAGCACGGATGACGTGATGAATCCGGTCTGGGCCACGGACAGGCCGAAATCGGCTTCGATCAGCGGCGAGGGCCCGGAGATGATGCCCGTGTCAAAGCCGAACAGCATGCCTCCCAGCGCACCGAACGTGAAGATGAACGCACTATTGAGCGGGAAGCGCGTGGAGACGCCACGCTCCACTTCCTGTTCGACGGCGTCGATCGTCGCGCCAACTTCATGGATGCCGGCTTCCACCGCGTCCTCGGCATTGTGCACCGGATTGGACGTCTGCACCGCAGTCATGATTCCACCTTCCATTCCCCATTGGTCCTCATCGATATGAGATGCAACAGCCGCAACAAACAAAAAAGACCTGGAACGACGTCACTTACGTCGTTCCAGGTCTTGCCTCGCATTGAGTAGCAACCCTGCCGCGCTTGCATGCTGCGTATATTTCATTTCAGTGTAGTTCACGGAGGAATGCGACACTCCGATTTTTAGAAAACGTTTACCGGCGATATTTCAACAGTAGAGAGCCTGAAGACAAACCAGTAAGCATGCTTTGTCCTCCCGCGAGGAAATCCGCCCTACAGGGAGCACCCGCACTGCAGGGAGCATCCGCGGACCTTCACGAACGAACAGGTCAAACATCCACGAAAACCAAAGCCAGAGAAAAAGAAAGCCGGCGGAAGAGAAGCCGCCGGCTGAGAGAGAAGAGAGAAGAAGGGTTCAGTTATGGGATTCCGGACGGAACCTCGCCAACAGCCGTAACCGTTGACATGTTCTATATAACCGCCCAACCCTTGGAGGAATGATGCGTGTTCCTGTCAATTCCCTGAAAATCACGTGACGGAAATGTCACGATGGCGCGAAAAACCACGCATCCGCGC
>NZ_JBNMKH010000172.1:0-1649 GCF_050874245.1 Bifidobacterium sp.
CACGCCGGCTGCGACCGGATAGTCCCGCGGCTCATACACATTGCTTCGCCCACCGACCAACACACCATTGACCCACGTATGGTCGGCATCATTCATGGTGCCCAGACGCAGTAGGGCGGGCTTCCCCGCATCCGACGGAGGCAGGAACACGGTTTTTCTCATGGTAATCTCGCCGCGGAAACCGGCAAGTCCGCGATCCTTGTACCATCCAGGCAGGCGTATGTCATGCCATGCCACGTCGCGCGGCTCGATGTTCTTGGATTCCGGACAGTCCCACGCGATCAATGGCAGCCATTCATGGTGGGCATCGGCCACAGCCTCGTATCCAAGCGCCTGGTACCACCGGTCCCGCTCGGCAACGGAATCGCGGCTTTTCTTCGACGCCACGCCATCGCCAAGATACGGCTCAAGGTCAGCGAGCGCTTCGGGGAACGCCCGCAATGCGTCGGCATCCATCCAGGATTCAATCGGCGATCCGCCCAATGAAACGTTCAACAGGCCGACGGGCACATCCAGCCACTGACGAATCCTGCGTCCGAAGAAATAGGCGAGCGCGGAGAAATCTCCAAGGGTTTCCGCATCGCACCCCTGCCAGAACGCATGGTCATGATCGCTGCGGGGACCGTTGAAGTCACAATCGGGAATCGCTTTGTATTGCCGCAGCAATGGGTCAGGCTCACGACCCCACTCCAGCGGATAGTCCGCACGCACCCAAGCCATGGGCAGTTCCATGTTCGACTGTCCCGAACACAGGAACACTTCTCCCGCATAGCATTGGCGCGAGATGCATTCGGTTCCGTCCTCATAACGCACCGTCAAATCGTACGGTCCGCCTGCTTTGATCGGACCGTACGGCACGCTCCATGAGCCGTCGTCCTTCACCCGCGTAGTCCGGTCCTTGCCATCGAGGCGTACCAGCACGCCGCGTCCAGGGTCGCCGGCGCCCCAGATATGTATGGTCGCACCGGCCTGCAGCACGCAACCGTCGTCAAGCAGTTTCGGCAATTGCAAAACCATGCTCGTCCGCTCCTCATTGCCCATAGATTTCAATGCCGTCGAGTATGCCGGCTGACGACGGACGCTCTGTCGCCAGCCGGCACTGTCTACTGCTTATCGGAAAGCTCCCGATAGTCGAAGTAGTCGAATTCGGCCTGCTCGTCGTAGCCGGACAGATCGACGCAGGCAAGTCCCACGAACGCGCCGGTGAAGAAGCCGCCGTAACGTTGGTTCACGTAATCGTCGGACAGGATCTTCGCATCGAGCCTGACCGGAATCTCGGTGAAATGTTCTCCGTCAAAGGAATATTCGTAGGAATAGTATTCCGTGCGGACCTTGGTGCGCAGCCATACCGCCTCAGCCTCTTCGGGCACTACGATGGCGTCATCCTTGAGGAACGACGTATATTGGTTGAAATCGTTCTGAGCCACTTCGATGACCCTTGCATGTCGTTTCTCATCCCAAGTGACAAACGCCCATGACCAGCATAGGTCATCGTAATAGTTGGTCAGGCCTGCCATCTGCATGTAATTCTTCGGATCGAAACGCACCTTGGTTTCGGCGTCGAAATCAAATGCCTGCCAGCGACGAGCCACAAGAGACAAGTCAAACAGGTTGCACAGCGAGCCCTGACCACGCAATGCCAGTTTGCC
>NZ_JBNMKH010000173.1:0-1641 GCF_050874245.1 Bifidobacterium sp.
TAATAGCCGGATATGTCAATCGGCGATTTCATATTGTACGTGGTTGTATGGCGTGCGAACCTTCCGTTTGGTGCGTATGATGGAGTGCATGGCTGATTTCTCACATATCCTGATGACCCGACCGGATCTAGGCGATGATGATCGCGAATGGTTGCACCAGCTGGTGGCTGATTGGCAGGTCATAGCAGATCTGAGCTTCGCCGATTTGCTGCTGATTCTGCAGAACGGTGATGGCGAATACATTATCGCCGAGCAGTGCCGGCCGTCCACGGTGATGAGCCTGAGGGCCGACGACGTGGTCGGCAGCGTCGCGCCGGAGTCCATGCGCGCCGAACTTGACGCGGCCATGGATTCCGAATCGGTGTTCCGTTCGACGCAACTGCGCAGCGTCGGCAAGGCCAAGGTATGCAATGTGTACGCACCGGTGCGTCATAACGGCAAAACCTTGGGACTTGTCGTCCGTGAGACCAACATGGCGACCCGCGAATCGAATGGCCGCTATGAGTCCGAAAGCATTGGCGCGGGCAAGCAGCTGTATGAGATGATTCCAAGGGGGCAGTTCCCGTACCGCAATCCAATCATGAACCAACGTCACAATGCGCGTGTGTCGGATGGGTTCATTGTGCTTACCGTCGACGGCATAGTCCGGTACGCTTCTCCCAACGCCATCAGCTGCTTCCGTCGTCTGGGGTCGGTCAGCACCATGCAGGGGGAGTATCTGAGCGAGATCGGCACTTCTCTGTTGCATGAGAATGATCCCGTATTGGAGACTCTGCCGCTGGTGCTTAGCGGGAAGGCCGCCGCGGATTCCGAACTGGATGCCAACAAGTCCGCCGTCTCCATGCGTTCGTTGCCGTTGATGGATGCCAACGGACGTGTGGGAGGCATCGTCCTGTGCCGTGACGTCACCGAACTGCGGCGTCGGGAAAAGGAACTGCAGACCAAGGACGCCACCATTTCCGAGATTCACCACCGTGTGAAGAACAATCTGCAGGCGGTGTCCGCGTTGTTGCGCCTGCAGGCGCGCAAGACCAAATCCGAAGAAGTCAAGAAGGAACTCAAGGAGGCGCAGCGCCGCGTGCAGACCATCGCGATGGTGCATGAGGGCCTGAGCCAGACCGCCGATGAGATCGTCGATTACGACAAGGTCATTTCCAACCTGCTGAAGATGGCCGTCGACCTGGCCACCATGCGGGACCAGCATATCGGCATCGACTTCATCGGCAAGTTCGGCATGATGCCGGCGCAGGATGCCACGCCATTGTCGCTGGTGCTCACCGAACTGATCACCAATTCCGTGGAACATGGTTTTGAGGGACGCAAGGACGGCCATATTACGATTTCCGTCGGCCGTGGCGGCAACAACCTCAATGTCGTGGTCGAGGATGATGGAACTGGTTTGGCGGACGAGGAGCATGACGGTATGGCGCGTTCCTCCGGATCGGGACTGGGCACCCAGATCATCAACACGTTCGTCACCAATGATTTCGGCGGAACAGTGCATTGGGAGCCGCGTCGCGGTGGAGGCACCCGAGTGGTGCTCGACATGAAGTTGCGTGCCGCGCAGGATAGCTGACGGTGCGAACGGATATGATAAGGCGGCTGGGCCCGTTCCCGTGGGAAACGGGCCCAGCCGCCATA
>NZ_JBNMKH010000174.1:0-1624 GCF_050874245.1 Bifidobacterium sp.
CCTTCGAACCCGTCGCACCGTTCACCGACTCCACCGCGTACCCCGTCGACTGGTTGAAGATGACCGGCAAGGACGCGCAGGCGTGGCGAGACATGGCCAACACGCTCGCCGGACTCATCGCGGTGAACAAACCCGACGCCACGGCAACCGGCGTCACCAACACCTCCGGGCATCTGACCTTCACCGGACTGTCCGACGGCCTGTACTTGGCCGTGTCCGACAGCGTTGACGTGAAGGTCGCCAACGCCTCCGGAAAGAACCAGACATGGACGTGCTCTTCCGGCAGCATGCTCGTCGCAGTGCCCGAAGACGGCGTCTCCGGCGGGTCGCGTGTGCTGAGTATCGAACCGAAAACCGAATGTGTGGCGCAACCGCCGAAAACCGTGGAACGCACCGTGCGCAAAATCTGGAATGACCGGAACAATTCCGACGGCAAGCGCCCCGAATCCATCACCGTGAAACTCCTGCGCGACGGCGAGCCCGTGGAAAACGTGAAGCTGAACGAGTCCAACAAGTGGACGCATTCGTGGACAGCGCTCGACGCGGACCACGAATGGACCGTGGTCGAAGCGGCGGTGCCCGACGGCTACACCACCATCTCCGATGTGGAAGGCGACTCCACTGAAATCACCAACACGCACACGCCACCCACCACGCCGGACCAGCCGCACACCGGCGCCGACGTGCAGCAGGCCGCTTGGATTGCCGTGGCCATCTTGGGCGCGGGCTTGGTGCTGCTGATCGTTGCCAAGACGGCTTTGCGGAAGCGGGCGTAGCATAAATAACGTGACGGATGAATCGGACGCCAAGCCAGCTGCGCAAGTCGAATTGGATGCGCAGGTTAAACCGGGTGCGCAGGTTAAACCGGCTGCCAAGCATAAGAAATCGAATGCGCTGCTCAATGTGATGATTGCCATCTCCGCAATCGCCATGATCGGTGCGCTGGGTCTCATCGCGTATCCGACATTCAGCGACTGGTGGAACCGCATGCACCAGTCATACGCCGTAGCAGGCTACGTGGAACAAACCAAAGACATGTCCGGCGCCGAACGCAAGGCCATGCTGAAGGCGGCGCACGAATACAACGAACAGCTCGCCGCGAACGGCGACCGGTGGCACATGACCGACGAGCAGAAGCGCGAATACAACGAAACGCTCGACGTGACCGGCACTGGCATCATGGGCTATGTGACCATTCCGCGCATCAAAGTGAAGCTGCCCGTCTACCACGGCACCAGCGAAGGCGTGCTGCAGATCGCCGCCGGACACCTGGCCGGAACGTCGCTGCCCGTAGGCGGGGCGACCACGCACGCGGTGGTATCAGGCCACACCGGACTGCCGTCGGCCAGGCTGCTGACCGGTTTGGACGAGCTTCAGAAAGGCGACACGTTCGCATTCCACGTGCTCGACGAAACCTACACGT
This sequence comes from Bifidobacterium sp., assembly GCF_050874245.1. Taxonomy (GTDB): domain Bacteria; phylum Actinomycetota; class Actinomycetes; order Actinomycetales; family Bifidobacteriaceae; genus Bifidobacterium. Next base: position 1,424 of record NZ_JBNMKH010000174.1, read on the forward strand.
ACAAGGTGGACCAGATTTCGGTGGTGCTGCCGAGCGAGATCAGCAAACTCAACATCGAGCAGGGGCGCGACTATGCCACGTTGATCACCTGCACGCCGTACGGGGTGAACTCGCACCGGCTGCTGGTGCGCGGGCACAGGATTCCGAATCCGAAGGTGCCGGACAAGACGCAGTACGACGAGCCGGGAGAGATGACGACCG
>NZ_JBNMKH010000175.1:0-1611 GCF_050874245.1 Bifidobacterium sp.
CCCAGGTGCAGAAGGCCATGGAGCTTAACGAAGGCACGCAGCAGCAGACCTTCGAACCGGTCAATGGAGCCATCAGCGTCATGCGTTCCGCGGACGGCGGCGATCTGGTGGCGGCGCAGATCAACTCCGAATGGACGCGTTCCGCCGGCGCTGGCCGTGAATCGCAGCCGGCCTCTGACGCGGAAAAGGCGCTGTTCGGCAATGGCAAGGCCACCAGCACCATGAAGACGAGCTATGTGAACGTCATCGCGCTGTATGTTCCGCCGGCGAATTCCGGGCAGAAAATCACCGCGGTCGGTTCCGAACGCCAGCCGGTGAAGGTCGAAGCGCTGTAAAACGACGGGTCCTTGGACGCGCATTGTCGGCGGTTTTCCGCCTATCGCGCATCCGTGGGAATGAAAACCGGGAAATCGTTGTTGGCACCTATAGTTGGTGCCAGCAACGATTTTGTGTTTTGGGAGGCATGTATGGCAGAGAAGCAGGCGTTCAACCCGGGTGTTTCATTGGCGGGAGCCGTTGATCTGGAGGCGCTCAAGCATCAGGTCAAGGCCGAACCGGGTCAGGCTGGCGGCGCCCCCGCAGCCGGCGGATACGTCATCGACACCACGGAGAACACGTTCCAGGCCATGGTCCAGACCTCCGCCACCTTCCCGATCCTGCTGTTCCTGTGGGTGCCGACCGACGACCGTCTGTTCCCCATGGCACGCACGCTGGGCGATGCGGTGAACAAGCTCAACGGCCAGATCCAGCTGTCCCGCATCGACATCGCATCCAATCCGTCCATCGCGCAGGCGTTCCAGATTCAGGGGGCTCCGGCGCTGTTCGCGCTGATCGGCGGCCGTCCGATGCCGATTCTGCAGGGACTGCCGTCCGACGAGGAGCTGAAGCAGATCACGGACGTGGTCGTGCCGAAGCTGATCGCGGCCGCACAGCAGGCCGGAGTGACCGGCACTGCGCCGTATTCGGGCGATCCCGATTCCGATGCGGCCAATTCCGCATCCGCCTCCAGCGTCCAGGACCAGGTGCCGCCGGAACATCAGGAGGCGTACATGCTGGCGCAGCAGGGCGATTACGCCGGTGCCGCCGCCGCTTACGAGAAGGTGCTGGAATCCAATCCGAACGATGCGCGCGCGGCCCGCGAACGTGCGAAGGCGCTGCTGCTGGCCCGTTCCGGCAATGCGGACGTGCGCGTGGTGCGCGCCGCCGCTGCCGACAAGCCGGACGATGTGGACGCGCAACTTGCCGTCGCCGACGTCGACATGATCGGCGGACAGATCCAGGACGCGTTCGACCGTCTGCTCGATTTCGTGGCGGCCGGCCACAAGGCCGACCTCGAGCCGGTGCGCAAGCGCCTGCTGGAATACTTCACGATTCCCGAGCCGACCGATGAGCGGCTGAAGCGCGCACGTCGTCGTCTCGCCACCCTCATGTACTGATTTTCCTTGCGATTGCAAGGGTCGCGCCACTTTTTTCACCGTATCGTGTCGCAAACGGGCGGCGAGCGTGTAAAGTAGTGTGGCGCACGGGTTTGTAGCTCAGCGGATAGAGCGTCTGTCTCCGGAACAGAAGGTCGTGGGTTCGATCCCCATCAAGCCCACCGGGCAAGGCTCC
>NZ_JBNMKH010000176.1:0-1607 GCF_050874245.1 Bifidobacterium sp.
ATGAGGAACGGCAGGTTCTCGCTCCAGATGGCGCGCCACTCGCCGATCAGCATGCCCAGCAGCTCACGGTAGGACCCACAATACGGTTCGTCCTCCTCGCCTTGGTACCACAGGAAACCAGCCAGCGAGTATGGCGCGTTGCGTTCCAGCATGGCGTGGAACGGTCCGGTCGGACGGTACTGCGACGTCGGCGTGACCGGCGGCGGCCACGGGCATGCGCCGTACTGTTCGTTCAGCGTATCCCACGTCACGTCGGGATCGGCTTCCTTGGCGGCCGCGATATTCGCGTTCCAAGCATCGAATCTCGTCTGCCATTCGTCGGTTTCCAGCTTGAACTGCTCCTGCGTCTTGCCGGCGATCGCACGCTCGTACCGGGTGAGATAGCCACGTCCTGCCTCGCTGGAATTCAACGCGTCCTCGCTCATCCAGCACGTGATCGACGTGCCGCCGATATAGCAGTCCACGATGCCGATCGGCAGATCGGGGTCGAGTTCGGAGCGCAGCTTGTGCGCGAAATAATAGGCGACGGCGCTCATCACACCGCTGTTTTCCGGCGATGATTCCTGCCAGCTCGCCGCGTTCTCCGCATTGCGGTTGATGACGCCGGTTTTCGGCACGTTGTAGAAACGCAGCAGCGGATCGGCGCAATTCTCAAGGGCCGCTTCGGCGTTCTCGCTGTTGCGCAGCTCAAGTTCCATATTGCTTTGGCCGCCGGCAAGCCACACCTCGCCGATCAGCACGTCCTCGAATTCGAGGAAATCGTTGCCCGCGGTGACGCGGAGCGTGTACGGACCGCCCTCCGGCTGCGCGGGAAGCATCACGCGCCACGGCGAAAGACCGTCCTTGAGATCCTTCGAAGCGTACGCGTGGGCCTGCGCGACCATCGACCCGTCGAAATCGCGAATCTGCGCGACGACTTCCATACCTGCGCAATCGGCATCCAACGCACCGAACACGGCGTTGGGCTTGTTGCGCTGCAATACCATATGCGAGGCGAAAATCGCCGCCACATGCAACACACCGGCCGAGCTACGTTCCTCGACCTCATCGGCTTCCGCAGTCAGTTCAGATCCCGGCGCGGGACCAGTCACAGCAACCATGGCATCTCTTCCTACTAGAAATACGACATGCCTATCCTATGCCATTCCCGGCCGAGGATACGCGAATCCATCATCCAGTGAGCAGTGGATTTTTTACGGTTTCTCGGCTCACTTTGTGGACTGGATACGTGTCAAGGCACCGCCTCCGGTAGGATGGACCCCAGTTTGCAGGACAAAATCCATGCACGAAACCACGAATTTCATCTGCGAATGGTAGAAACCCGAACGCTTTTCAAGCGTTCACCCCACTACACAAAAGGAGTGCCAAGTACAATGGCTGCACAAATTTGGTATGAGAACGACGGCGATCTCTCGGTCCTCGAAGGCAAGAAGGTTGCCATCATCGGTTACGGTTCCCAGGGCCACGCCCATGCGCTGAACCTGCGCGATTCCGGCGTCGACGTCGTCGTCGGCCTGCGCCCGACCTCCAAGTCTGTCGAGCACGCCAAGGAGCAGGGTCTGGAAGTCAAGTCCGTTCCGGAAGCCGCCGCTGAAGCCGACATCATC
>NZ_JBNMKH010000177.1:0-1586 GCF_050874245.1 Bifidobacterium sp.
AGTGGTGGCTGGGCGAGCTTTCCCGCGAGGCCAACGCCAAGGGCGTAACCTTGGAGGAGCTTCCGATCACTCCGGCCGACGTTGCCGAGATCGAGAAGCTGATCGCCGACGGCAAGCTGAACGACAAGCTTGCCAAGCAGACCGTTGCCGGCGTGCTCGCCGGTGAAGGCACGCCGAGCGAAGTCGTCGAGAAGCGCGGCCTGAAGGTCGTTTCCGACGATGGCTTGATCGACAAGGCCGTGGATGTGGCGTTCGCCGCCAATCCGGATGTTGTCGAGAAGCTCAAGAGCGGCAATATGAAGCCGATGGGTGTCATCATCGGTGCCGTGATGAGGGCCACGCGCGGCCAGGCCGACGCGAAGGCCGTCACCAAGGTGGTTATGAGCAAGATCAAGTGATGTGATCTGACTCGATCCTTTGGCGGGTTCCGGCCCGCCGATCATGCGGGGCGTGTGCTGGGAAACCGGCGCATGCCCCGCATGGCTTTGTTGCGATGCGTATGCGTCGAAAACGACGAGGAAACCATCGTTTATTGGTTTCGCGCCGGTTCGTGGGCGTTATGCGCCTATTATCCTATTGTGTTCCCAGCAATCCTCCAGTCGGGTAGAATACCGTCGGAATGGATGTGGGCAAACCACACGATGTCAATGACGCAAGGATGAAATACATATGCCAGATAATGCTGCACAGTCGGAATCCCGAGAGCTGCCGGCCAGTATCGCCATCCCTCCCGTACGCGGTGAAATGGTTCGTCTGCGCCCGGCTACCGTCGAAGACCTCGACAGGATGGATGTGATCGATGCCTATCCGGGGGCTTCTGGCATTACTGGCAAGGATCGCGTGGCCGAACGTGCCGCCGTGCACGCCTGGGTGCGTCGTTCCGTGGCTTGGAGCAAGGGCGAGGCGCCGACTGAATCCGGTGTGGGCGATCCTGAGGCTCGCCGCACCATCGCATGGTCGATTATCACCGAAAGCGATCATGATGGCGATGGCGAGATCGACGCCGCGGAAAGCGACAACGTGATCGGCATGATCTTCCTGATTGATATCGACGGCTGGGCCCGTTCCGCGCGCATTCAGGTGATTCTGGGTCAGGATTACCGTGGCCGTGGCTATTCGCGCGACATCATGCCCCGTGTGATGACCTATGGGTTCGCCCCTGAGCCGGCGGGTCTTGGCATGCATCGTATTTGGGTTGCGGTTCCGGAACAGAACACGCGCTCCGTGTCCGTCTACCAGTCGCTTGGCTTCATGCCGTCCGGCCGTTCGCGTGACGCATTGTGGAACGCTGCGCAGAATCGTTATCAGGATTTGATCGTTATGGACACTCTGGTGGACGAGTTCGATCCGATTCGCTCCCTTGACGCGTTCGGTATGCATGTGATCGAAGACAATCCCGGCGTGAAGGAGGCCATGGCCGCCCGTGAGCATTCCATCGCCATCCAGCAGGGCAGCGTTGAGCGTAATGCCGATGGTGCTGAACGGCCTGAGACCGCACCGGCGGCCGATCCGTCCGCCGCGCCCGTGAGCGAGCCTTCGCAGCAGGCCGGAGAGCCGCGGCATGATGAGAAACAGCAGAGCAAAGG
>NZ_JBNMKH010000178.1:0-1576 GCF_050874245.1 Bifidobacterium sp.
CCTTCGCGGTATTCGAATTCGCCGCGCTTCTGGTCGTAGTAGGTGACGCCGACCACGTCGGACGGCAGCAGGTCCGGGGTGAACTGGATACGTTTGAACGACATGTCGATGGAGTTGGCAAGGCCTCGCGCCAGCTGGGTTTTGCCGGTGCCCGGGTTGTCCTCGAGCAGGATGTGCCCGCCGACCACCATGGCTGTGGCGCATTGGCGGATGGGTGCTTCCTTGCCGACCACGACCTGGGAGACGTTGTCTACGAGCTTGGCGAACTTCTCATGGAATTCGGTGATGTCTTTGCTGGGTGCGGTCATCATGGACGTGTCGACGACCGGCTGGGATTGTTTGACGGGCTGTACAGGCTGGCTGGGCTGGACGGGTTGGGTTGGCTGGACGGGCTGCTGCGCGGGCATTGCGACTGCCGGATTGGCGGCCGGTTGGCGAAGGTTCTGCGGCATCGGCTGACGGAACCGCGGCTGGTTCGGCGTTGCCGGGGCGGACTGTTGCGGCAACGCCGGTTGGGTGGTGCCGTGCGCGCTCAGCAGCGTGCCCTCCGGATCCTCATCGGCTTGCGGCTGCTCCGGCAGATTCGGCGTGTGGAACGCCGGCTGCTGCTGGCCGGGTTGGCTGGGAACGCTTGGATTATGGCCGATGGAACCCAGCTGGGTGGCGTCATCGAAATCGTTGCTCATGGGTTGCTCCTTGCTTGTTGTGTTGCTCGTGTGGATGGTTCGTTGTGTTTGCGATTGCTGTGATCGTCCGTTTCACCATCTGGCGTAGTAGGCCAGGCCGCGGATCCAAGGCTTGGATGCGCCGTCGACGGTGGACAGGGCGACGGAGGATGCCACAGGCCGGTCATTCCGCGTGGCCGCTTCGCCTTCCGTGGACGCGTCAGAATCCGATGGCTCCGACGGTTTTGATGGTTCTGAAGGTTCCGACGGTTCGGGTTTCGGCGTGGGAGTCTTGTACCTGTCATGGTCCAGCAGTGTGCCGCCATTGTCCTCGTTGTTGAGCGCGGTGTCGGTGCCCACCACCTTCGCCTTCCACGCGTAATCGGCTCCGGTCGGCAGCACGTCCTTGACGTTCAGTTTGTCGGAGCCCAATGCCCAGGCGACGTCATAGGATTTGCCGTCCGCGGTGAAGGTGATCACGGTTTTGCCGGGCTGGCCGTACATGTTCACCGATCCGCCGCTGACCTTGATGATGTTCGGATCATTGGCGTCCCACGTCAGCATCGGCGCCTTGACGGCGGCCTTCACCTTGCGGACGTATGCCGGATCGGCCCTGCCGGACTTGGAGGTGCTTGCCGCGCCATTGAAATGCTGCGTGACGGAGCCCGAGGAACAGGACTGCCATTCCTTGAGCGGGAAATCGTGCGATCGTTCGGAAGCACCGGCATGGTAGGAGCCGAGTCCGTCCGCGCTCACCGTGAACCCGTCGGCGTGGCCGTTCTCCTTCCAACTGACTACGCACACGTCGTCATGCCCCTTGACGCTGACCGATTCGGGCGCCTTCACCGCGTATTTCGGTGTGAAACGTACGGTCGAATCGTCACTGGTCGTTTTCTCCTTGCCGACCACCG
>NZ_JBNMKH010000179.1:0-1562 GCF_050874245.1 Bifidobacterium sp.
ACTTGGTCCAATCGGGATAGTCGGACTTCCAATATTCCTTCCAGAAATCGCTCCATGGGCCGCCGTTGTTGTACTTGTATTTTTTCTGCGACTGGGTTTTGCCGAAGCTCGGATCGCCGGTCCACTTATTGATGTAGCTGCCGTCGTTATCGCCGATGCCATCGTAGGTGAATTTGAGCGGATGGCCATTGTTGATGCCGGCGCTCTCCTGATCGGAGAGATCCTTATTGTCGTTGGCGTCTCGCGTGGTTGTCCAATAATCGAACAAATCGGTGGACACCGACGATGGATTGATATCGTTTGCAACGACGTGACGCTCGTATGGGTCGGTGGTCTCGCTTGCCGCTGCCACCGCGGTGAACGCCGGCATGGTCAGGGAACCTGCCACCGTCGCCACTGCGACGATAACCGCGAGCAGCCGTCCGCCCGCATGTCCCTGTGCGCCAGCTCCGTATGCATGATGACGGTTCCGAACCGGACGCCGAGAAAACATCACTATCCTTTCGGCACGCAGCAGCGTGCTATCGCCAAGAACACAAAAACAGCCTGTCCCATGCAGAAAATTGATAGACTGTCCGATTTATCAGCTAGCAGGATAGCACACGAAACGAAACCCCCGAATCATGCCATCGTTCTCATGGCGAAACCGCGGCAAGCCCTACGTATCAACCCGTTATACGGCATGCCGCCATCCCCCCGTCATACCTCATTGCACGTCGGGAGTCTCCCGCGGGTACACCGCCCGCACGGCGCCCGCAGGAGACATCGTCAATGCTTCTTCCTACGCCCCTTGATGAGAATGTCGAGCACGATCCAGCATCCCAGCGCGAACGCCACGATGTACCCCATGAAGCCGACGATCGGAATGCCGAACACCACCGGTTTGATGCCCGCATAGTACACGATGGACGATCCGATGAACAATCCGACCACGATCAACGCCATCGTCAGCCTGTTCACCATATCCGACAGCTGCTGGAACGGCTCCTCCGAGCCGACGAGCTCCATATTCACCCTCAACTGGCCACGGGTGAGCATGCGCGTGGCATGCTTCATCTCGGTCAACGCGGCCATCGCATCATGCAGCGCCTGCCGACCTTCGATGGTCAATGATTTCGCCTCGTTCTTCACCATCGTTTCAGGGGTTTGCGAGGCGGCGATATGCGCGGAGATGATCTGGATCATATTGACGTTGGGAATGAACTCGTCGAGCAACCCCTCCAACGTGACCAACGCGCGACCGACCGTGGTGATGCTGCTGGGAATCTCGATGCCGTGGCGCGACGCGAGCTGGGTAAGCGACGTGAGGAACGCCGCAATGTCCAATTCGGACAAATCGACCGTGCCGAACTCCTGGACGACCATATCGAGATCGGCGAGCAGCGATGGGTAATCCTCGCTATCCGGACTGGCGACGGCGAACCGCAGCAGGCTGTCCGCCAAGGCCGGTGAATCCTGTTTGGCGACGGCGAAGATCATATCCTTAAGCACGTTGCGGGTGCGCTGATCCAGCCGCCCGGTCATACCCAGATCGATGAGCACGATCTGCCCGCCGCGCACGA
>NZ_JBNMKH010000180.1:0-1549 GCF_050874245.1 Bifidobacterium sp.
CAGGTGAACGCCGAGCTCATGGCCCAGGCCAAGGACGATGCCATCTTCCAGCATTGTCTTCCGGCGTATCGCGGCAAGGAGGTCACCGCCGAGGTCATCGACGGTCCGCAGTCCGTGGTCTGGGACGAGGCCGGTAACCGCCTGCACGCGCAGAAGGCGCTGCTCACCTGGCTCGCTGGCAAGGCCCGTGGCGACGAAAGCCTTCTGGTCTGATGAATGACCGCATTCCCGCGTTGCAGCGTCCCGCTTCCCGGACCGCTCGACTGAGCGCCATCGAGCAGGCGCTGCTGACGCGTGTCGTCACCTCGCAATCGCAGTTGTCTCAGATTCTCGCCGATCAGGGCATCGAGGTGACGCAGGCCACGCTGAGCCGTGATCTCGACGAGATCCATGCCACGAAAACCCGTCTTGCCGATGGGACGGTGGCCTACGCCGTTGATAGGCAAAGAGTCAAGGATCACCCGGCGGCCAATCCGGACGGCAAGGCGGAACAGCAAATCGGCCGTGTGCTTTCCGGGCTGGTCACTTCAGTGGCGGCAGCGCGCAACCTGGTGGTGGTGCACACGCCATCGGGCGCCGCGCAATATGTGGCGAGCGTCATAGACAAGCAGCCTGTCGAAGGAGTACTCGGCACCATAGCCGGCGATGACACCGTCATGGTGATCTGCTCCGATGACGATACCGCAGGCCGCCGCGCGCAATGGTTGCTTGACGTGGCCTCCAAATCGTAAATAGCCATATAGTGGACATGACGCACCCAAGATGCATAAATATACAGTGTTATGCATATACTGATGAATAACATTGGATGTTAGAAAGGGAAACCATGAGCGATCAGAATCGTCTCGTCCTGGCGTACTCCGGTGGTCTCGATACCTCCGTCGCCATTTCATACCTGAAGGAACGCACCGGCAAGGATGTCGTGGCGGTGTCCCTCGATGTCGGTCAGGGCGGCGAAAGCCTTGAGACCATCAAGCAGCGCGCGCTGGACTGCGGTGCGGTCGAAGCATATGTCGTCGACGCTCGTGATGAATTCGCCAACGAGTACTGCATGAAGGCCCTGAAGGCCAACGCCATGTACGAAGGCGTGTACCCGCTGGTCTCCGCCATCTCCCGTCCGCTGATTTCCAAGCACCTTGTGCGAGCCGCCCACCAGTTCGGCGCTGACACCATTTCCCACGGCTGCACCGGCAAGGGCAACGACCAGGTTCGTTTCGAGGTCTCCATCGCCTCCATCGACCCGACGCTGAAGGCCATCAGCCCGATCCGCGATCTGTCCCTGACCCGTGACGTGGAAATCGCGTTCGCCAAGGAACACGAGCTGCCGATCGTGCAGACCGAGAAGAGCCCGTTCTCCATCGACCAGAACGTGTGGGGCCGTGCCATTGAGACCGGTTTCCTTGAGGATCCGTGGAACGCCCCGACCAAGGACTGCTACTCCTACGCCGACGATCCGGCGTTCCCGCCGGTCGAGGACGAGGTCGTCATTGAGTTCAAGCAGGGCGTGCCGGTCAAGATCGACGGCCGCGACGTCACCCCGCTGCAGGCC
>NZ_JBNMKH010000181.1:0-1528 GCF_050874245.1 Bifidobacterium sp.
CGACGCCATAGTCATGCTCCTCGCAAAAATCCATAAGACGCTTCACCTCGTCAAAACGACCGGCCTGAATCTTGTGATTGCACACCGGGCACACCCACACGGAGCCACAGGACTGCAAGCCGCTGATGCGGGAACCGTGCTCGGCATCCCAATACACGCCCTTGCCGGTAGCCTTGTTGATCTCGAAACCGCACTTTCCCGGCCTGGTGCCACGCAGCACACGCCGCACCGTGCGACGCTGCGCCCACCTGTCCGCGCGCAATTGCGCATAGGTGGCGAAATCGGCGCAGTCGGCAGCCACGTCGAGAGTGGCCGCATAACTTGCATTGCTGTCAAGGGCGGCTTCGCCGCCGTCCTTTTCCTTAGCCTGGAATTGCTCGATGCACTGCCGTACCCAGAGGGACGCCCGATATTCGGGCGTGAATTCCTCCGGTGTGATAGGATGTGTGTTTGAAACCATTTGAAAACCTCACAAAATTTCTGGTTTCGGGTCCTTGGATAGCGTCAACTGTCCAAGGACGTTTTTATTTCTGGGCTTATCGTATCACGTACAGGAGCGTGAAACCGATGGTAAGAAGCAGATAGGCGATGAAAGCGACCAGGGCGGCGCGTTCCAATCCGTAACGCTCCAACCTGCGCATCTCGCCCCATCCGCCAAGGCAGAAGATGGCGGAGAAGGCGGAAAGCCAGATGAAGTCGGTAAGCACCATGCCGTCGGCCAGGATGGTGTCGGATATGGCTGTGGAGAAGAAGCCCAGGGCGCAGAGGATAACGAACACGAGGCCCGCAACCGATTTGACCGTGGCGCCGTTGTCGTGGAGGCTGACGGCCGCGTACGAGATCATGCCGACCGTGACCACGGCGAAAGCGAGGAACATCGTTATGGCGATCATCGGTTGCCGTCCTTCATGCTCTCGCGTTGGTCGAGTGTTTCGGCCAACGCGATTTGAATCCAGGAGCTGCGGGGGACGCCGATACGCGTGCAGTACGCGTCGATGCGTTCGAGTAGTTCCCGGCTGAGGGTCACTTGGATGCGTGCCCGTGTTGTCTTATCTTTCATACCGCCAATTATACACACTATGTGTGTATTTTTCAACGGCGTGTCATGAGCTGCTTGTAATCCAGGCACGAGCACTCAGGGACGCGGCGGCGGCCGCCGCACACGGCGCACCGGCCGGACATGAGGACCGTGCCGATGGTGCTCACCGACGCGAAGGTGTCATAGCAGCATGGCGCGATATGCCGGGCCAAGAGGAACCACTTGGACGCCAGGCAATCGAACTTCCTTTGCGCGCCGTTCAACGTGATCTCGGTGTAATCGCCCGCGTCATAGGTCTGGAACCGAAACAGGCGGTTACGCCGCCATTGGCTGTCGGGGTCCACGACACTGAAAAAACCATGACAGATCGTGACCGTCTTGGTAGTCTCGCGCAGTATCTTGTCGGCACGCGACCAACTAGGGGCCGTCCACCTCAACACCAGGTCACGCTTGCGGAGCTGTTGCAGCATGGTGGCGATCTGCGGAGGC
>NZ_JBNMKH010000182.1:0-1524 GCF_050874245.1 Bifidobacterium sp.
ACGACGAAAATACAATGAAGGCATCGCAACGAATCGAAAACGAAGCTGAACGGTTCCATACCATGAGGGGGACATCATGAAACGTCGTTTCACACAAGCGGAGGTCTACTACCTCAACACCCTGCCCGCGGTGGAGCGGGCGTCGATGGACCGCATCACCTATTCGAGGGATTTCCAGGTGCGTTGCATGGCGCAATATCTGCGGGGCAACGGACCGACTAGCATCTTTGCCAGCGCGGGACTCAATCCGAAGATCGTGGGCAGCAAGCGCATCGAACGCGCCATCGCACGTTGGAAGGCCGATCCGCAGATCATGCTGGAGGCGCAGTCGTTCGCCAATGAAGCCGCGGCCGATCAACGCGACCTGCTCGTCATCTCCCAATCCATGACCATCGCATGGCTGGAGAAGAAAGTCATGGATCTGCAGAAACAGATCCAATCCGTGAAGCAGCATGAGGCGGAACGCCCGTCCATGCCGGCCCACGGGGCGCTCATCGGACTGGAATAGCGTCCAGAAGCGTTCCCATGACAAGATGTGCGTCGTGGTACGGCGACGCACCCATACGCGATCCCTCCTTCCATCGTTTCCGCATTCTCCGTCACATTCACGCGGCTCCCCGATGGAAGGAGGGATTCGTTTCGTCTTTGGCCGCATACCCCGCGATTGGCGCATGCGGCCAAAGACGCCATTCGATCAATATTCGTCAGATACGCGGCACCGATGGGGCGGCCGTATGGGACGGCTTCGGCGTGTACGCGCTCCGTTCCGCGGTTTCGTTGGCTGTCACCATCGCCTGCGTGATCTGGCTGTACATATCCTGATATCCGCCAGGGGTGGATGCTGGAAGCACGACGGTCTTGGAGTTGTTGGATTCGCTCAAGGAGCGCAGCACGTCGAGGTACTGGTTAAACAGCACCACATTGTTCACATCGCCGATGTTCATGCCGACAGCCTGCAGGCTCTTGATCTGGTCGACGATACCGTTGGCGATCTCGCGACGGTAGTTGGCCTGACCTTCACCCTGAAGACGGGTCTTCTCCGCTTCAGCAGCGGCTTGGGTCTCAATCTGGATGCGCTGGGCCTCGGCGCGCTGCCGGGTGGCCTCCTTCTCACGCTGGGCTGCGTTGATGGAATCCATGGCATTCTTGACCTGCGGGCTCGGGTCAATGGCGGTGATCAGGGTCTTGACCACGGTGAAGCCGAAGCGGGACATCTCGTTGCCGACGGTCTTCTGCACGTCGAAGGCCACATCATCCTTACGGGCGAAAGCATCATCGAGGCTCAACGCAGGAATGGCGGAACGCAGGGCGTCTTCCATGTAGGAGCGCAACTGGCCGGCCGGATCGCGCAACTCATAGTAAGCGGTGGCAACGTTCTCCGGATTCACACGGAACTGGGTGGAGGCGACGACCGTGACGAACACATTGTCGAGGGTTTTGGTCTCCAGCTGCACGTTGAGCTGGTTGACGCGCATGTTGGTTTTCATGGCGATACGGTCCACGAACGGGATACGGATGTGGATG
>NZ_JBNMKH010000183.1:0-1508 GCF_050874245.1 Bifidobacterium sp.
AACAATGCCAGCACGGCGTGGTTGCGGCGCATATCGCTGCCGGAAGAGGCCAGGTCGCCCAGATACGCGCCCTCGAGATTCAGCGAGAAGCCGCTTCCCGGCGCTTTGCGCGTGGCGGTGACGGTGTCGTATACGCCGACCGCGCAATAGATGGTGTCGAGTTCATGACGGCCGCCCCATTCGGCATGCGACGGGCCCACATGCAGGGTCAGATTCGTTTTCGCCGGGCAGTCCACGCTCACGGCGTTGATGGTGGCCGTTCCGATGGCGGGCGAATCAATGGTGCTCATGACGCGAACACCTCATCCAACGCGCGTGCCAACGCCACGAATTCGTCGATGGTGAGCGTCTCGCCACGACGGGTCGGGTCGATGCCGGCCTTCTCGAACGCTTCGGACGGCACGATTTTCTTCAATGCGGCGTGCAGGGTCTTGCGGCGCTGCCCGAAAGCCGCGTCGATCAAACGGAACACGGTTTCGCGATCCGCCACGGAACCGTCCGCATTGTCCGCGGCGGGGGTGTGACCGCCCGGGTAGCGCTTGAACAGCACCAGCGCGGAATCGACGTTCGGGGCCGGCCAGAACACGTTGCGGCCGATGACGCCCACGCGTTCCGCGGTGCCGTACCATGCGAGCTTCACGCTCGGCGTGCCGTAGATCTTCGAACCGGGCTTCTCGCTCAAACGGTCCGCCACTTCCTTTTGCACCATCACCAGGAAGGTGCCCAGATTGTCGAAACGTTCCAACAGGGTGAGCAGAATCGGCGTGGCCACGTTGTACGGCAGATTGGCCACCAGCGTGAAGGAATCGTCATCCTTGAAATCGGGCAGATTCTCCGGATTGACGGTAAGTGCGTCGCGGTTGACCACACGGAAGCGGTCCACGGCGTCCGGCATGAATTCGGCGATGGTTTTCGGCAGGCGTTCGGCGACCGGCGGGTCGATTTCCACAGCCGTCATCGTGGCGCCGGTTTCCAGAATCGCCAGCGTCAGCGAACCCAGTCCGGGACCGACTTCCAGCACATGGTCATCGGCGGTCACGCCGGCCTCGCGCACGATGCGACGCACGGTTCCCGGATCAATCACGAAATTCTGCCCGAATTTCTTCGTCGGGCTGATACCCGCGTCGGCGGCGATGCGTCGGATGTCGGCCGCCCCCAGCAAATGGCCCTGCGTATGCTCGTTCACGTTTTCCGTCATTCCCTCTTCTGTCATTCCCTCATTATCCGTTCATGCCGGTACGAAAATCGTTGGCGATTAGCCGGATCAGTACCATCCGGTCTGTTCGGAGTGCTGCCACGCCGCGGACGGGCTGCCGTACCGCTGTGCGATGTAGCTCAGACCCCAGTCGATCTGCACGGCGGCATCGTCCTTCCAATTCGCGCCGAACGTGGCCATTTTGCTGCCCGGCAACGCTTGTGGAATACCGTATGCGCCCGAATACACGTTTTCCGCGCTCCAGCTCCATCCGGATTCGCGATTCCAGAGTTTGACCAGATCCGTCCAGTTC
>NZ_JBNMKH010000184.1:0-1502 GCF_050874245.1 Bifidobacterium sp.
CGATTTCACCGCGGAACATGGGCATGCCTTCGATCACGAGCTCATCGAGTACGCGGCGCACACGGGCTACTGCGGTTTCGCGATCCTGCGCGGTGACGATGACCTTGCCCATCATCGAATCGAATTTCGGCGATACGGAGTCGCCTTCGACCACACCGGTGTCGATGCGGACGCCTGGTCCGGTAGGCCACATGATGCGTTCCAGCGTGCCGGCAGCCGGAGTCAGGTTGGTGTTGGGGTCTTCGGAGGTGATGCGCAGTTCGAAGCTGTGCCCACGCGGTGCCGGTGCCTGGGTCAGCTCGCCGCCGTCTGCAATGGTGAGCTGCTCTCGTACCAGATCGAGACCGCTTACCTCTTCGGAGACGGTATGTTCGACCTGCAATCGTGGGTTGACTTCAAGGAAGTAGACCTTGCCCTGCTCGGTCACCATGAATTCGCATGTTCCGAGCCCTACATAATCCACGGTTTCGAACAGTCTGCGGGAATACTCGCCGAGCGTGTCGATAATGGCGTCGCTGAGGAACGGCGCCGGCGCCTCCTCCACAAGCTTCTGATTACGACGCTGCAACGAGCAGTCACGGGTGGAGTACACGGTGAAGTTACCGTGGGAGTCACGTCCGCACTGTGTTTCGACATGGCGTGCGGCACGCACGAACTTTTCTACGAAATATGCGTTCAAATCGCCGCCCTGCAAGGAATCATGGCTGGCGAAGAACCTCCGCAGCTCCTCATCGTCGTTCACGACGGTAATGCCATGGCCGCCACCGCCATCGGTGCGCTTCATCATGACCGGATAGCCGTAGGTGTGCGCGAAGTCCAACAGTTTGCGGACGCTGCTCACCGGTTCGGACAAGCCGGGAACCGGCGGAACTTTGGCTCGTGCCGCCACGCGGCGGGCGCTGATCTTGTCTCCAAGCTCGATCAGGGCTTCGGGGCTCGGGCCGACCCAAATGGCACCGCTTTGTGCGACCTTGCTGGCGAAGCTCGGCACTTCGGACAGGAATCCGTACCCGGGGTGCACCGCGTTCGCACCGGTACGCTGAAGAATGTCGATAAGCGCATCCTCGTTGAGATACGTGTCCTTGTAGGTATCGCCGCTCAGCAGGAACGCTTCATCGGCAAGATCGACATATTGCGATTCGCGATCCTGCTCGGAATATATCGCGACAGTGGATATGCCCATTTCGCGAGCGGTACGCACCACACGCAGGGCGATTTCGCCGCGGTTTGCAATCAGTAGTTTTTTGACAATTGACGCCATAGTGTTAATTATTTACGCCGGTATGCAAGTCAAAACAATTTGACACAACACAAAATCGACACGTGCCTTTTGTGAGGTTGCACAAACGTTACCGTAGGCAAACAGCCGTATCCTGTACTCGGAATTGACGAATTCCCCTAATCTGTCACGCCTAGAAAGGCATTCTCATGCGTAATACGTTCGCTTTGATTTCTGCGCGTTTCACCACGTTGTCCCGCAGCCGTATCGGTTCCGTGCTCAA
>NZ_JBNMKH010000185.1:0-1494 GCF_050874245.1 Bifidobacterium sp.
GCGGTTACCGGCCTCGTCCCAGACCACGGACTGCGGACCGTCGATGACCTCGGCGGTGACCTCCTTGCCGCGATACGCCGGAAGACAATGCTGGAAGATGGCATCGTCCTTGGCCTGGGCCATGAGCTCGGCGTTCACCTGATAATCCCAGAACGGCTTCGAACGAATGGCGTATTCCGCCTCCTCACCCATGGAGACCCACGTGTCGGTGAACACGCAGTCGGCGCCGGCCACAGCCTCCTTCGGATCGGTGGTGACCAGGATGGAGCCACCATTCTCGGCGGCGATGGCCTCGGCATCGGCCACGATCTGCGGATCCGGCAGATAACCGTAGGGGCCAGCCACGCGCACGTTCATGCCGGCGACGGCGCCGCCAAGCAGGTACGAGTTCGCCATGTTGTTGGCGGCATCGCCCAGATAGGCGATGGTCTGGTTCTTCAGATTGTCCACGCCGCCGCGATGCTCGGCGATGGTCTGGAAGTCAGCGAGGATCTGGCAGGGATGGAACTCGTCGGTCAGAGCGTTGACCACGGGGTGCGTGCTGTACTTGGCCATTTCCTCCACACGGTCCTGACCGAAGGTGCGCCACACCACGCCGTACGCCATGCGATCGAGCACACGGGCGGTATCCGCCACCGGCTCGCCACGGCCCAGCTGGGATCCGGACTTGTCGATCACCAGCGGGTAGCCGCCGAGTTCGGCCACGCCGATGGAGAAGCTGGAGCGGGTACGGGTGCTCGGCTTGTCGAAGATCACCGCAATGCCCTGTGGTCCGGCGAACGGCTGATGGTAGAAACGGTTCTTATGGAACTTGATGGCAAGCTCCAACACCTGCTTCTGCTCCTCATGGTTCAGATCATCATCGCGCAGCATATGGCGCAGTTCGGGTGTTGCCATGGAAAGGCTCCTTTCAATAAACGGTTTTGGCCGACGTCAGTCGTTGGGCAGGTCGGATGGAATCTTGGCGAGAATGGACACCGCCTGGTCAACGTCCTGTTCGGCGACTATCAGCGGTGGGGCGAGACGCAATGCGTTCGGCGCGACGGCGTTGATGATAAGGCCATGCTCCAAAGCCCAGTTCATGGCCGCGTGCGAACACGGGTGCGTAAGCTCCACGGCGTCGAGCAGACCGCGGCCACGGACGGAGGCGAACAGCGGATTGCCGCAGGAGACGATACCGTCACGCAGTTGTTCGCCGCGGGCCTCGGCGTTGGCCACAAGACCTTCCTCTTCGATGACATCCAATGTGGCCAGTGCGGCGGAGGCGCCCAATGGATTGCCTGCGAATGTGGAGCCGTGGGAACCCGGGGTGAACAACGCGGACAGTTCGGCGCCGAAGGAGATCATGCCACCCATCGGGAAACCGCCACCGACACCCTTGGCGAAAGTGACGATGTCAGGTGTGACACCGCCGGAAAGATCGTCGCGCTGGAACGCGAACCATGAGCCGGTACGGCCGATGCCGGTCTGGACCTCGTCGATGATGAGCAACGC
>NZ_JBNMKH010000186.1:0-1468 GCF_050874245.1 Bifidobacterium sp.
CTGTGCGCCATACTGAACGCGTTGAAAAAACGGCGTCAAGTGGATTCCGCTCCGGTGCGGCAGCAGATTGTGCAGTGAACTACCGTACCCATCGCGTAGAAAACGTGAGAATCCGCCAGTATGAGTACTGCTACGGGCAAGCGTCTGCAACGATGGCAAGCCGAGCGCAACAATGGGATGCCATCGAAGGGTGAAGCACAACTGCATGACGAACGATACGAATCACGATACCGGCAACGGCATCCGTAACGACTGTGCGAATCGTGCGCAGCACGATATGCCGGCGACATACGCATCCTCCGACGCAATACCGCCCGACATGCACAATACACGAGGCGTGCAAGGCATGGCGGGTCGTCTCGCGGAATCCCATAGATTCGTCATCGTGCTGCGCACAATCATGGCGATAACGCTTATCGCCATGGTGCTGCGTATGATTCCAGGCGGCTTCGGCGGCAGAAAATACGTTCCCATCGTTGTGGCACTTATGCCGTGGTTCATTATCCCCACTGCTGCCGTTGCCATCATCGCATTCGCCATACGCCAGCGTGCGCTCGCCGTTATATGTGTTGTCTGCATTATGGTGCAGGTGTGCTGGCACTGGGGGTTCATAGTGCCGACCGACAGATTGTCGGTACGTGCGCGTCTTGCGGTTACGCAAAGCGAATTGGACACGACTGATCGTTATGCGCGAATCATGACGTTGAATGCGAAGGAAGGCGCTGCGGATGCCGACCATATTGTGCGGATGGTTCGTGATGAGCATGTAGAGGTGCTGGCATTGCAGGAGGTGTCGCATGGACTGGTGCAACGGTTGCGTGATGCCGGCTTGGAAGCGACGCTGCCTTATTCGAACGTGGCGAAGTGGTCGGCGCATGACAACGGTGGCGTGAACGCGCTGTGGAGCGCGGCTCCTATGAGCGACACTACGGGGGATCTCATTCCCATCGAGTCCTCCAGTATTCCGGCGTCCAGCATTGATTTTGGTGGAGTGGCCGTGCGATTCGGTTCGGTGCATCCATTTTCGCCCCGCCCGAGCAACCAAGGGTTATGGAGCAAAGGGTTAAGCGCCATCGGGCAGTTACAGGGAAGCAAAGGCAAGTATGTGCTGATGGGGGATTTCAACGCCATATGGGATCATGCCAGTTTCCGGTATCTGCTTGGGGCGCGCTTCCTGGATTCGGGCGAACGCGCCGGAAGCGGATTCCATATGACCTACCCGTCGAATGTGAAGCTGCTGGGCGTCATTCCGATGCCTGCCTGTTCCGAGATCGATCATATCGTGCACGATCGCGGTGTTATCGTAGGCGATCTTGAGGCGCGTGCGGTTGCCGGTTCCGATCATAAAGCGCTGCTGGGGACTATGGAGATCACCGGCTGAACAAGCTCCAAAAGTGCGGCAATCGTAAGGCTTTCCTCCTATGTAATGCCAGCATGGGCGAGCAACGGCACTCGCTTTGCCATATCC
>NZ_JBNMKH010000187.1:0-1429 GCF_050874245.1 Bifidobacterium sp.
GTCGCCTTCGTTGCTTCCTTCACGCTGCGTCCACCTCGTCTTCGGTTCGTCTTGTCGTTCGTTTCGTCGCATCACCATCGTTCCACCGATGGCGGATTTGTCCGCCGATGGCACCAATCGGCATTACTTCGGCATCGCTTCGGCGTTGCCTGGCTTGTTTCAATCGCCCTGTTTCACGGCTTGTTCCACGGCCTGCATGATATAGCCGATAAGATTGTCGGCGGCCGGCCCTTCGAAATGGGACAGCGGTATCCGCGAATGGATGCCACGGACCAGATCGACGGCCTGTGACACATCGAAATCCGCCGCGGCGGACAGATACAGGTAGATGGCCTTCTTCGGAAGGTGGAACAGCGATGACAGCAGACTTATGGAATACGCCACGCTTTGGCGCAACGCCTCGTCCAGATCCTCATGAAGCCCCAGTGCCAGCAGCTTGCCGCCCGCGTATGCGAATGGCCTGTCGTGAATGCCGAAAAGATCATCAGCGACCTTGGCGGGAATGACGGTCAACGTGACCGTCGCGCGAAGCGGCGCCTCCAAAGCGGTCAGCGCCACTTCCCCATCGCCCTGCGCGTAATGGGGGTCGCCGATGTAGAAACCGGCGCCATCGATCTGCACCGGCAGGAACAGCGTGCTGCCTTCCGTCATGTCGTTCACGTCGATATTCCCACCGAACGCATAGGGTGGAATGGAGCACTTCCGTTCGTCGGAATCGGGCGTCACGCCCATGATTCCCAGGAACGGACGCAAAGGAAAGGACGGATAGTCCGTCTTGTCCAACGCCTGGTCGTGGAACTGCGTTCCGTCGGGAACGATCTGTCCGAAAGCCGCGCCGTCCACGGAAATGACCTTGCACAGCGCGCCGTAATCGCCCTCAAGCCCGGAATCAACCATGACGCCACGGCCGTGACGCGTGGAGATCACGCCGTATGGGGCGCGGCGCTCAAGCCTGTCGATGGACACCATCAGCACATCGCCGGGCTTGGCTCCCTTGACTTCGATCGGCCCGGTGACGACGTGGGAGCCGTCGTGCTCGCCGCGGGACTTGCATGCGGGAATCGCGATGGCGTCCTCCAGAAGCTCGCCGCGGCCGATTCCCCTGGAACCGAAATATCTGACGGGGTCGGAGCCCTGATCCGGCATGAGTCCTTCATGGCTGATGGTGTCGATCGTTATCCGCTGGCCGGATGAGACGGATGCGATCGGGCCGTCCGCCCGGGACGGAAGCACGCCCCAGAACGTGTTCCGCACGCTGGCGGGCACGTATCGGCCGCCCATGTCCCGCGCCTCTTCCGGAGTGAGCCTTTGCAGCACCGGTCCGAATGCCCTTGAATCCTTCATCGATCTCCGCCTTTTTGGTATGTCGTCTCTTTGGTACGACTTGGTATGACGCGGTTTTGGTATGTCCGATTTGCGTCGAAACCAA
>NZ_JBNMKH010000188.1:0-1384 GCF_050874245.1 Bifidobacterium sp.
GATGGCCTTTGAAGTGCGAGAGCACGAAGATGGAGTCGTAGTCGTCGATATGCTTGCCGACGATGTCGTATGCGATGTGACGATGCCGGGCCACCGGAATCTCGATTTCACCGCCCATGTCCATGATCTGAATCGGCGCGATGTCGGCGTATCCACGTTCCTTGAATACGGCGAGGCTTTTCTCCGGAGTCTCGCGATTGCCGTCGTATGCGGTGGCGCATTCCACGAGCGTGCCGCCGATCTCCCGCACGAGATCCTTGACGAGCGCCGGATTGAGGTTGTTGGATCGCTCCGATTCGCCGGAGTGGATCTTGATGGCCACGCGGCCTTCCGGCTTGGTGTCGAGCGCGTGGTAGGCGGCAAGCAGACTGTCCGGCGTGATCAGGGGCGTGAAATACACCTCCGGAGCCTGCTTATTGTCGGTGCGATGGGTCAATCCGTCCAGTGAGGCGATGTCGAATTCGGTCATGATTCTCCTTGATTGCTTCTTTCTTCGCTGTTGAGGCCCAGCATAGCAACTTCAAGTCGACTTGAGGCAAATCCACCGGGAGGCAAATCCACCGGAATCGTTTCCGCCCGAATCCGGACAACGCCTACGCGCCCACCGTCGCACGGGCCACCGTCATGAAATCGTTCAACGCGCTCCATCGGTAGTCCTGTCTGCGGATGCCGAAATCGATGGAATACCGTGCGCTTTGCCCAAGTGGAAGCACTTTGATTTCGGACAGGGCCCCGTCATCCTGTGTTCCGTGCAGGAACTGGCGGACCATCAGAGTCGCTCCGACGCCCAGCTTCGCCAGTGCGAGCAGGGTCTGCATGTTGTCGGACCGCACTTTGACTATGGGACGGAATCCCGACCGCTGGAACAGTTCGTCGCCGATACGGCCGTCGATGTCGTTGCAGTGGCCGAGCACGAACGGGCATTGGCTTAACGGCGTCAGGTCGCCCCGGGCGATGCGCGCCTCGGCCTCGCCCGGCGATCGGCCCACCACCTGCATCCACAGGGAACGTGATATGACCAGTTGCATCTCCTCATCGTAGAAGTCGATGAGCTCCACCCCCGGTATCGCGTGGGAGAAATGCGCGATGGCGAGATCCACCTCCCCGTCGGCCAGCCTTCGACCATGTGATTCGTTCACGCCCTCGATCATGTCGATGGCGATGCCCGGACGTTTCCTCTGGAACGCGGCGATGACGTGCGGCATGATGGCCTGTCCTCTGGTGTGCCCGACTGCCACGCGCAGCACGCCCGACTCGTCATGCGCGATATCGCCGAATTCCTGCATCATCATCGTGTGCTCGCGCTGGAATCCGTTGGCGTACCGCAGGAACGTCCTTCCCGCATAGGTCAGCTCCAATGGCACATGACGGACGAACAGCTCGC
>NZ_JBNMKH010000189.1:0-1379 GCF_050874245.1 Bifidobacterium sp.
GTACGTGCTCCGTCCTGCGGTCTCGTTGGCCGTCATCATGGCCTGGGTAATCTGACTGTACATGTCCTGATAGCCGCCAGGGGTGGATGCCGGCAGCACCACGGTCTTAGCGTTGTCGGATTCGCTCAGCGAGCGCAGCACGTCGAGATACTGGTTGAACAGCACCACGTTGTTCACGTCGCCGATGTTCATGCCGACGGCCTGCAGGCTCTTGATCTGGTCGACGATACCGCTGGCGATCTCACGACGGTAATTGGCCTGGCCCTCACCCTGCAGACGTGTCTTCTCAGCTTCCGCGGCGGCTTGAGTCTCAATCTGAATGCGCTGGGCCTCGGCACGCTGGCGGGTGGCCTCCTTCTCGCGCTGGGCCGCGTTGATGGAATCCATGGCGTTCTTGACCTGTGGACTCGGATCGATGGCGGTAATCAGGGTCTTGACCACGGTGAAGCCGAAACGGGACATCTCGTTGCCAACGGTCTTCTGCACGTCGAAGGCCACATCGTCCTTGCGAGCGAAGGCGTCATCAAGGCTCAGCGCCGGAATGGCGGAACGCAGCGCGTCCTCCATGTAGGAACGAAGCTGGCCGGCCGGATCGCGCAACTCATAGTAGGCGGTGGCCACGTTCTCCGGGTTCACGCGGAACTGGGTGGAGGCCACGACGGTGACGAACACGTTGTCGAGCGTCTTGGTCTCCAGCTGCACGTTGAGCTGGTTGACGCGCATGTTGGTCTTCATGGCGATGCGGTCCACGAACGGGATACGGATGTGGATGCCCGCGAACTGGACCTTGTTGAATTTGCCGAATCGCTCGATGATATAGGCCTGCTGCTGCGGCACGATGAACAACGTGGACAGGAACAGGAACGCGATGATCAGTGCAACGACAAGGAGCGCTACAAGGAACGGCATGACATTACTCCCTTTCTTTGGTTTCTCTTCAAAGGCTTCGCATACGGCCTTTCGTAGGTTCTGCAACCATTGCCGGACCCAGGTAAAAATTTACCAATATATCGCGCTTCCCCGCATATTTTGTCCGGGAGCCGGGCAGGGAGCGTCCGGGAGCTGGACAGTACGCGTCTCACGAGCCGAAACTGGGCGCCGGGCTCCGTCCATCTCGTGACGTCAACGGATCCTATCCGCCTAATAAGCTCCCGCTATCGCCTGGTCGAGGTCGGAGATGAGGTCGTCCACGTTTTCGAGGCCGATG
This sequence comes from Bifidobacterium sp., assembly GCF_050874245.1. Lineage (GTDB taxonomy): Bacteria > Actinomycetota > Actinomycetes > Actinomycetales > Bifidobacteriaceae > Bifidobacterium. The sequence continues at coordinate 1,208 of NZ_JBNMKH010000189.1, forward strand.
GACAGGCGGATGAGATTGTCGCCGACGCCGGCCGCGTCGTAATAGTCGGCAGGCACCTCACGATGCGTCACCTTCGTCGGATTGACGATCAATGAACGCGAATCGCCGATGTTCGGCACATAGGAGAACACCTTCGTCGAATCCAGAATGCGTTCCACGTTGCGTTCGTCAC
>NZ_JBNMKH010000190.1:0-1349 GCF_050874245.1 Bifidobacterium sp.
ATCTGATGCTTCAGATCGTGCGCAAGCCGACCAAGCGATTCGATGTTCTCCTTCGACTGCAGGTACTCCTGATGTTGGCTGTCCAGCTGCGCGTTGATTGACGCGATTTCCGCGCTCGCTTCAATGCGCCGAGCCTGCTCCTGTTGCGCGTATAGAATCGCGAATCCGCAGAAATCCACCAGTGTGCGGATATAGAAGATTTCCTGGCCCATCGAACCGGAGAATGGCGTATTGGTCGAAACGAAGCTCAGATTGCTCATGGCGAAGGTGACGATTGTGATGGCCACCGTCGCCGTCGCTGCGGAAGCCGTCGGCAACGTGGGGGAGGTCTGGCTGAAATTGCCGCGTTCCACCAGCCAGGACAGCCCGAAACACAGCGCGTAGGTGACGATGAGCAGCAGGACGGCGCGCCAATCGTAATCGGAGAAGCGGCCGTCGCGCATGCCGATGAACGTGACGATCTGCCAATGCAGCGACGCCACCAATTCGGCCAGCACGAACGCGCGGGCCGTGATGTACAGCCCTTCGCGTTTGCCGGTGCCGGCGCCGAACAGGATCATCAGGTACATGCAGCTGAAGGCGAGCATCATGCCGACGATCCAAAACCAGATCGGCATGACGCCGTCGAAATACTGCACGGCGATCAATGCGACCAAGCCGATCACGCCCACGATGGCTGAACGGCGGAACGGCACGCGGCGGAACAGCACCGCCATATACACCACGCACGCCAGCCATTCGCAGATGGCGGTATACGAGCGGGGAATGTCGGGCAGCGCGTTGGTGATCGGTGTCATCGATGGCACCGACACCACCATGACGCGCGTCGCGAAATCGAAAATCGCGCCGGTCATCCCATACCACCCCCCATATAATCCGTCAACGCCGTCAGAAACGCCTTCTTGCGCGGGCGGCTCACGCGCAGACGCTCGTCGTTCGACATGATGCAATCCTGATCGGCCATGCCCGTCACATGCCTGAGATTGACCAGATAGCAGGAATTCGAGCGGAAGAAGTGATAGTCGGCAAGCTTGGCCTCCATATCCTTCAACGTGCCGTTGATGGACAGCTTGCCGTCAAGCGTGTGGATGACGATGGTGTGGCGGATCGATTCGAGGTAGAGGATGTCCGCCAGATTCAGGCGCATCTGCCCCTTGCCGGTGTCGATGAGCATGGAATCGTCGACATTGCTGCGCACCATGCCGATCGATTTCTTCAATTCCTGGGAGAATGCGAACCATGGCAACGGTTTGAGCAGGTACGACAGCGCGCGCACCTCATATCCGCTGATGGCGTATTGCGGTGCGGCTGTGATGAAGATGATCACCACCTTGTCGTCGCGCTCGCGG
>NZ_JBNMKH010000191.1:0-1330 GCF_050874245.1 Bifidobacterium sp.
ATTCTGCATACCGATCGGCGCGACATACGCCAATCCCAACGTCAGCCCTTGGAAAAAGAATCCCATACTCGCCTCTTATCCATCCAAACATATTTGGTTGGTTGTAATCAACCCAGCCAAAACCAACCAAATCGCTCATTTTGTAATCGCAGGAAAAACCTCTATTCTGCGAAAAACAACGTAACCAGTGTCATATTGTATAGGTGTTGCTACAATAGGCAACCAGCCAAAAGCTGAGGTTTGGCTCAGCCAATCGCAGGACGGTCCACTGTCAGAAAGCAGATGCGCCGACCGCGGAAAACGCCGGACCATACCGACACCACCAATGTGAAGGAGCGTCATGGCACGCATCGCGCCGCTGAACATCGATTGGAAACCGGACCGTACCACCGGCGAACCCGTCACCGAACAAATCGTCGGGTACATGTGCGAACAGGTGCACAGCGGCAACTGGCCGATTGGCTCGCGTCTGCCGTCGCAACGCGCGCTCGCCGAATGGTTCGGCGTGAACCGGTCCACCGTCATCGCGGCCATCAACGAGCTGTCCGATTATGGCATCGTCGAAGGGCAGCATGGAGCGGGCACGCGAATCGTCAGCAACACGTGGTCGCTGATGCTGCCGGGCGCGCCCGACTGGGCCGATTACGTGGATTCCGGCTTCTTCAAAGCCAACAACGACACCATCCAAGCCATCAACCGGTACGAGTTCACACCGAACATGACGCGCATTGGCACCGGCGAGCTCGACCCGCGGCTCTTTCCGAAAGCCATGTGGCGGCAGGTGCTCGGCGAGGCCGCGGACGAGATTGAAACGCTCGGCTACCCGCCGCCCGAAGGCCTGCCCGAACTGCGCGAGGCCATTGCGGCGCACATGCGCGCCACCGGCGTCGACTGCACGGCAAGCCAGGTGCTGGTCACATCCGGCGCGTTGCAGGCGCTGCAGATGATTTCGGTGAGCCTGCTGCCGGCCGGCACCACCGTATACGCGGAATCGCCGAGCTACATCAAGTCGCTGCAGGTGTTCCAGTCGGCCGGCATGCATCTGGAAGGCGTGCCGATGGACGACGACGGCCTCAACGTGCAGGCATTGCGCGGCCTGCTGGCGGAAGGGGAGCTTGACGCCGGCCGTCCGGCGCCGCTCAACGCGCGCAACCGCAAAGGCAATGCGATCCTGTACACGATTCCGACCAATCACAATCCGACAGGCGTCACCATGAGCGACAAACGCCGGCATGAACTGGTCGAGCTTTCCGTGGACAGCCGACTGCCGATCATCGAGGACGGCGCCTACCGCGACCTGTATTTCGAGGATGATGCCCCGCTGCCGTCG
>NZ_JBNMKH010000192.1:0-1326 GCF_050874245.1 Bifidobacterium sp.
CTGGTCTTCCAATCGATGCGTTTCGCCTCGTCTCCCGGCTCATAGGCGTGGATATCCACGACATCGTCGGCGCCGAAGCGTTTGTTCGATTCGTGCGCGCCTTCGAGTATGCCGAGAGCCTTGCGTACCGTCGGCAGACTCAGCGTGGTTCCAAGCGTCTCGATTTTTCTGCGGATCGGATCGTCGGAACGGATCTGGTCGATCATGGAACGGGGACCGCCTGCACGATCGAATCCACCACCTGGTCGCTGGTGACGCCATCGGCAAGTGCTTCGAACGTCATCAGAATACGATGGCGCAACACTTCGTGGGCGAACGCCTTCACATCCTCAGGAATGACGTAATCTCGTCCCTGCAGGAGCGCGTTGGCCTGTCCTATGCGCACCAGCGCGATGGACGCGCGCGGCGAGGCGCCCAGCCTGACGAGCGAGGAAAGTCCTTGGACGGGCTTGGTTCCAGCGCCACGGGAGGTGGCCGCGATATTGACCGCATACTGCATGATCGCATCGGACACGTGCACACGACGTGCCGCGGAACGCAGGAATTCGACGTCGCTGATGGAAACGGTGTCACCAGTGAGCGCGTGCTGGTCTACGGTATCGGAGCCGCGGCGGGTCAGCATGGCGAGCATGCGTTGCTCTTCCTGCGCTGTCGGATAGGTCAGTACGGCCTTCATCATGAAACGGTCCATCTGCGCCTCGGGAAGATTGAAGGTGCCCTCTTCCTCGATTGGATTCTGCGTTGCGATGACCATGAATGGTTTCGGCAGCGCGATGCGTTGGCCTCCGATGGTGGTCGCGCCCTCCGCCATGGCTTCAAGCATGGCGGATTGGGTTTTGGCGTTGGAACGGTTGATTTCGTCCAGCAGTACGAAGTTGGCGTGGATCGGGCCGACCTGCGTGGTGAATTTCTGCGTGGCGAAGTCGAAGACCTGCGTGCCCACGATATCGGACGGCATGAGGTCGGGCGTGCATTGGATGCGTTTGAATGTGCCGGACACCGAGGTTGCCAGGGTCTGCGCGGCGGTGGTTTTGGCCAGGCCGGGCACGGATTCGATCAGGATGTGGCCGCCGGCCACCATGGTAAGAATAAGGGATTCGCGCAGATGCTCCTGACCGATCAGGGTCTGCGAGAAGCGTGCGCGGATGCGATCCGCCAGGGCTTTCGCCTGCTTGACATCGTCTGCGGCCAATGTTGGTGCTGCGGCAGGCGTGGGCATGGTTCGTGCCGGGGCAGGCTGTGCGGGCATCTGCGGTTTCGGAGGGAAAATAGCCATGCGCCCCATGGTAGCCAAGCGCGGTGACGCTTGGCTGTGCGGCGAAAGAC
>NZ_JBNMKH010000193.1:0-1323 GCF_050874245.1 Bifidobacterium sp.
GCCGCCCAAGCCGTCGCCGCCATCGCAGTGATAGCGCTGTTCATCGTCGGCTTCGCGCGCAAACGCAAGTTGCGCACGGCGGCTGATACGGGCGATTCGGACGCGACGCACGCCTGACGGCCGTACGCAATCCGTAATCGCGAATTTCCAGATTTTTCCTCACCATCCGACAACACAGAAGGAAAGAGAAATGAAGAATAAGAAGATCGCCGCTCTGCTCGGCGTCCTGCTGGCCGGCTCCATGGCCTTCTCCCTGTCCGCGTGCGGCGGCTCCGACAACGCCGCCTCGTCGGACAAGTCCAGCACGTCCACGTCGGACACGGCGAAGGACACCAAGGCCGCCGACGATTCCAGCTCCGACGATTCCGGCGCAGGCTTCGAAGAGATCCAGGTCGACGAGAAGCATTCCGACCAGGAAGTCGGCCCGCTGACCGTCAACGCCGTGTACTTCCAGCCCATCGACATGGAACCGTCCGGCATGGGCCTCAAGGCCGCCGACGCGAGCTTCCACCTCGAAGCCGACATTCACGCCAACAAGAAGGGTACTGAGCTCGGCTACGGCAAGGGCGACTTCGTGCCGGACCTCACCGTCAACTACGACATCATCGACAAGACCTCCAACAAGTCCGTCGGCTCCGGCACTTTCATGCAGATGAACGCCTCCGACGGCCCGCACTACGGCGCCAACGTCAAGCTCGACAAGGCCGGCGCCTACAAGCTCGTGCTGAAGATCGAATCCCCGGAGAAGAAGGGTTGGATGCTGCACGTCGATCCGGAGACGGGCGTCAAGGGACGCTTCTGGACTGAGCCTATCGAGGTCACCTTCCCGGATTGGAACTACACGCCGCAGGAATGGTGATTCTCTCCTTGTAATGGTTGCCGTTCGCGGCCGCGCCATATGTTGCTCGACACACTCAAGGCCGTTCGGCCAAGCTTACGGTCGAGCAACATACGGCGCGGCCGCTCTCTCGCGTTTTAAGGGAGCGACTTATTCCTTGCGATTGCAGGGTAGGAAAGCCGGGAACTCCTCGATTTTTTGGGGGAGGGATGATTGGGAACTCCTCGGGTTTGGGGGAGGGATGGGGATGAAAGGATTTTGGGATGCTGCTGCAGTTTGTGACGGTGTTGCAGGGCGTGTTGGCGCCCGCGCTGCTCATCATGGCGCTGAACGTTATGCTCACCGTCGGTGAGGGACGGGACAAGCCGCTGAGCGCGTATTGGAGACTGGCCGGCTTTGTTGTCGGATTCGCCGGTGCCATCGTCTTCGCCGCGTTGCGCGCCACGGCCGTCATCACGCAGCGCACGTTCGTCAACTATCCGACC
>NZ_JBNMKH010000194.1:0-1321 GCF_050874245.1 Bifidobacterium sp.
CTCAGCCCGAACGAGGACGACAGTCCGAGAGAGGGAAACAATGAGCCTCGCAGACAGTGCGAGACCTTAATTGCACGGCCAGAGGCGAGCCGTCAAGCGCACGCCCCGGAGCGCCACCTTTCGCAACGAGAGGTGGCGCCTCATCATATGCAGCCATCCCCCGCAGCTAACCGGCCGTTCACTCTTCTCACGTACTCGTTACAAAACCATCCGGCGAAATTAACCGCACGTCGATAGACTCAGTGTCAGTGCAAAGCTTTCCAGTGCAGGAGGAATCAGGACCATCATGACGCAGACAGACATGACGCCGTTGCAGCGGCTGACGAAGGTGCTTCAGCTGGGCACGCCCTCAAATTACCGCAATCACACCTATATCAATGGCGAGAGCCTGTACTTCCCCACCGGCCGCGTCTACGGCGGGCAGGTCATCGCGCAGTCGCTGGTGGCCGCGGCGAAGACCGTTCCGCCGTCAAGGCTGCCGAATTCGATTCATGGTTATTTCATTTCGGCCGGGGACATCCACCAGGATCTGCTGTTCGATGTGGAGAATCTGCGTGACGGCCGTTCCTTCTCCGCCCGCCGCGTGAACGTCACGCAGGCGCAGGGTTCGATTCTGACCGCGATCGCCAGCTTCCAGGAGCATGACCAGGAAGGCATCGAATTCGCGGATCCCATGCCGGAGGACGTTCCGGATCCGGACAGCCTGACCAGCGCGAAGCAGCTGATGGAACCGTTCGCGGAGAAGTCGTCGTTCGCCAAGTATTATGCGAAGAAATCGCCGTTCGATATCCGCCATGCGACACGCACCATCATGCTCGGCGCCGACAAGAAGAGCGCCAGCAACGATTCCGGCAAGCAGATGGTGTGGATGAAGGCCGATGGCAAGGTGGACGCGCCGCAGGCCATGCACCGCGCGATGCTGGCGATGGGCTGCGACCAGATCATGCTGGAACCGATTCTACGTAGGGCGGGCTTGAGCATCGCCACCCCCGGCATCTCGTACGCGTCCATCGACCATTCGATGTGGTGGTATCGCGACATCGATATCAACCAATGGCACCTCTACGTGCAGGACACGCCGACCGCGGCCCATGGGCGCGGCCTCGGCTCGGCGAAGGTCTACACGCAGGACGGCAGTCTGGTGGCCTGCATGGCGCAGGAAGCGATGTTCCGCGTACCAAACGTGCCAGGCACGACGGAAAAGGCCTGATCCTCAGATCTTGGATTTGGTCGCGGCGGCCGCATAGCGATTGCGCTGTGCGGCCTTTTTCACGGCCGGACTTTCCGGCCCGTCGATAGGCGGGATGCGGCACAGCCACTC
>NZ_JBNMKH010000195.1:0-1314 GCF_050874245.1 Bifidobacterium sp.
TCGCAAAGCGTTTTTTGGAAAAGATGCGAATCTGCCACATATAGCGCATTTCGCGGTACGAACAACGGCAGAGATTGTGCGGCTCCCGCGGTAGGGTGTGAACATTATGACTTTTGGGAATACGAAAACCGGAAAAACTGGTATAAGCACGTCCGAAGCGACGGAAACCGCGCAAATCAAATCCATCGAAAGCCTCGACAAAGACAACGACATGGAACGCGGCCTGAAAAATCGCCATGTCCAATTCATCGCCATCGGCGGAACCATCGGCACCGGTCTGTTCCTCGGCTCCGGCAAATCGATCGCGCTGACCGGACCGAGCATCATCCTCGTGTACATCGGCGTCGGCCTGGTCATGTTCCTGCTCATGCGCGCCATCGGCGAAATGATGTACAGCGACCCCAGCCAGCACACGTTCATCAACTTCATCACCCGCTACCTCGGCCGCGCGTGGGGCAAATTCGCCGGCTGGACGTACTGGATTGTGCTCATCCTGACCGGCATGACCGAAATCACGGCCGTCAGCACCTATTTCGTCACATTCTCCGGCACGTTCGGCATCGACCTCAACGCGTGGAAAGGGCTTATCGAACTGTGCTTCCTCGTGGCGCTCACCGGCATCAATCTCATTGCCGTGAAAGTGTTCGGCGAGGCGGAATTCTGGTTCTCCATGATCAAAATCACGCTGATTGTGGGTCTGATTGTCACCGCCGTGGTGATGCTGTTCCTCGGTTTCAGCTACCCGGCCACGCATATCGAAGGCGTGGACGGCACGGTTTCCGGTGCCACTGTGAGCCTTACGAACATTACCGACGGCTTCCAGCTTGCGCCGAACGGCTGGATGAACTTCTTCATGAGCTTCCAGATGGTGTTCTTCGCCTACCAGCTCATCGAATTCGTGGGTGTGACCGTGTCCGAAACCCAGAACCCACGCAAAGTGCTGCCGAAGGCCGTCAACGAGCTGATCATGCGCATCCTCATCTTCTACGTGGGCGCTCTCGTGGCCATCATGGCCATCGTGCCGTGGCGCAACTTCCATCAGAACGCGGACGGCTCGTTCGGCTCCCCGTTCATCATGGTGTTTAAGTACGCGGGCCTCGACTGGGCCGCCGCGCTCGTGTTCTTCGTGGTGATCACCGCAGCCGCGTCGGCACTCAATTCGCTGATCTACTCGGCGGGCCGCCACCTATACCAGCTTGCGCAGGACTCCGAATCGCCCGCTATGCAGCGCCTCGGTGAGGTGTCGGATCACAAGGTGCCGGCGAAGGCGATTATCGTGTCCGGCTGTATGATTCTGTTCTCCCCGCTGATCAA
>NZ_JBNMKH010000196.1:0-1308 GCF_050874245.1 Bifidobacterium sp.
CGCCTTCCACCGGCTCCTCCGTGCTCGGCATGGCTGTTGCCGCGGCCGTGGCGCTGATCGCAGGCGTCGCTCTTCTGCTGAAGAAGAGGCAGGCGTAAATCCGTCGGCGTGATCGCAGGCATCCGCCGAACGGCTGAATGCCGACGCGGCTACGCCGTCGGTTCACGAGTATGAAGGAAAGCCGATGTCCACCAAGGACATCGGCCTTCCTTCATACTCGGACAACATCAGACGGAACCATCCCGCTCCTCGCAATGCAGTCCGTCGGACGCAATCAACGCAATGCGATCACGTCCACGCCGTACGGTTCAAGCTTGATCAGATCGTCGATGACGGCGCCGGTCAACAGCTCCGTACCGCCGTTGAGCTCGCCAAGGCACAGCTGCTTGGCATTGGCCGACTGGTTGATGAGGAACGCATACCGCGTGCCGTCGTCGGCATGGCGGATGGACAGGCTCACATCCTCCGGGGTGTCAAGCGGCTTCAGATCGAGCTGCTGGATGATCGGCGCCATGAAGGCGCTCATGCCGGTCTCGTCCAACGGGGTGCCGACGAAATAGGCCTTGCCTTTGCCGTACCTGTTGACGGTGAGCGCGGAATGGCCGGCATAGAATTCGTTGCCACCGTACGAGGCAAGCCGTTCCGCTCCCTCACGGTGGATGATGCTCGCCACGATCTCACCCTTGGCGTCGACCACATCGCCATGCACTTCGATGGTCTCGTCAGGTGCGAGCGCGTCGATCTCCTCGACCCACACGCCCATGAGCCTGCGCAGCTTGCCCGGGTAGCCGCCAGGTACCACGAGATCATGCTCATCGTGGATGCCGGCCATGTAACCGGTGATGAAGCTGCCACCGTCGGCCACATACGATTCCAGTGTTTCCGCCACGCCCGGAAACACGGTGATGAGCGCCGGCGCGATGACCAGATCGTACTTCTTGAGATCATCGAGCGATGCCGTGCTTTCGATGAAATCGACCGGCACGTTGCGACGCCACAGCGCGCGATAGAAGCGATGCACCTCGTTCGGATAGTTGAAGCCGGCGGTCGGGCCCACGCAGCCCTCAAGCGACCAGTAGCTCTGCCAGTCGAACATGATGGCCACGCGCGATTCGATGCGCGATCCCATGATCCGCCCGCCGATACGGTCCAGCTCCTCGCCCAAGGCCGCGGTCTCCTTGAACACGCGGGATTCCTCGGTGCCGTCGTGCGCGATGACCGCGCCGTGGAAACGTTCGCAGCCGCCGATGGACTGTTTCATCTGGAAGAACTGCACGGTGTCGGCGCCATGGGCCACGGCCTGCCAGC
>NZ_JBNMKH010000197.1:0-1303 GCF_050874245.1 Bifidobacterium sp.
CGCTTATCGTGCCCTGCCATCGGGTCGTCGGCGCTGACGGCAGTCTCACCGGTTATGCGGGAGGCATTGAAACCAAAATCCGTCTGCTCCAACTCGAAGGCGTGCTGAAGCAGACGGAACGGATGGATGTGGATTGCGAATCTATAGACCGGATTTGGCGATCCACCCGCTGACGGCTTCGGCGGCTTTACTTGCGTTGTTCTGTGCGTCGGTCCCCATGACCGCAAGCCCCGGCTTCACCGTCGTCTTGGTGATTGCGGTGATACGTTCCGGAGTCCGTCCAAGCCCGCTGCCGCCGTGCGTGCAGAACGGATAAATGGTTTTGCCGGACCAGTCGCGGCTTTCCAGAAAAGCGTACACGGGCATCGGCATATCGCCGCACCAAATCGGATAGCCAAGGAACACGGTATCGGACGAATCGAGCGCATCGACATCGCCGCTGAGCGTGAACGGCGGACGCGCGTTGACACGCTGCTCCTCCTGCACCATTTCTGAGGTCGCGGCGTACCGTTCCGGATAAGGCTCGGTACGTGTGATTTCAATCATCGGCGAATCGGTCCGCCGGGCCACCTCTTGGGCAAGCTTCGCGGTATTGCCGACCGTCACCTCGCCCACTTCGTAGTTTTCGCCGGCGCGGGAGAAAAACACCACCACCATGTTGCGTCCTTTCATAGTCCTTGAAGAGGCCGTTGCCGCATCCGTCATGCGTCAGTCCAAGGGTTTATCAGTCCATCTTTGGAAACGATTGTGCTCGATACGCGAGCAGACCGTCGATGAACCGTGCAAGACCCTCGATCATGCGTGCACGCGGACAGGCCACGTTGATACGCACGAAATCATGACCGTTGCCACCATATTCGGAACCCTCGGAGAACATCACCTTATGCTCGCGTTTGAGATAATCGCACAACGCATCCGTGTCATGCGTGATGGCCGAACAGTCGACCCACAACAGGTAGGTGGCATGTCCTTCGACCATGATGATGCGCCGGTCGGCCGGCACCGAAGCGTTGTATTTGTCGAACATCGCACGCGCGGTCGCCTTGTTGCCGGCCAGATAGGCTCGTAACTCGTTCAGCCACGGTTCGCCCTCATTGAACGCGGCCAGGGTGGCGTCCATGGCGAAGGCGTTCGGCTCCGCCACCTCATCGGTGTTCAAAGCTCGCCACACCTTATGACGCAGCACCGGATTCGGAATCATCACGGCCGCGGAATTCAGTCCTGCGATGTTGAACGTTTTGGTCGGAGCCATGCAGGTCACCGAATTCATCGCGCAATGCTCGCCCACCGAGGCGAACGGCAC
>NZ_JBNMKH010000198.1:0-1302 GCF_050874245.1 Bifidobacterium sp.
CCATTGCTGGTTCAGCTTGTCGAAATCGGCCTTGCCGTCGGGCCTTGTGCCCTCGTATGCCCTGGTGATGGCCTGTGCGACCGCTTTGCGCACCGCCGCCGAGAACCAGACGTGCGGGTTGCCGCCATCCTTGACGCCACCGATCTCCGCCGCGTTGATGACTTGCGATTTGGCGGATTGCGCGGCTTTGACGGCCCATGAGTCGTACCCGGCGCCGTTGACGATGACGATTCGTGCCTTCTGCAGTTTGGCGATGTCGGACGTGGTCGGCTCATAGTCGTGCGCGTCCACGTTGGTGGAGTTGATGATGCTGGTCACCTGCACGCCGCTTCCGCCGAGCTGCTCGGCGAGGGTGCCCCATTGGTTGATGGAGGAGACGACGGAAATCGCGCCATGCGCGGAACCGGCACCGTTCTGCGACGTTCCGCAGGCAGACGCGGAAGTGAGAAGGCCGACGGAAGCGAGTACGGCAATCGCAATTCTTGCATAACGGTTCACGATGGTTCCTCCATTTTCATACGCTTCATGCTTCGGTGAATCCATCATAACCGTAACTGAGAATGATTCTCAACAGCGCGTGTCGCTTCCACAAGAAAAACAACAAACCGACGCCGAGAGCAATCTCAACGTCGGTTTGCGGGGAAAAGGAGCTGCCGATCAGCCAAAACGTACAATTACAGAGTTTCGCACAGCGAAGCGCTATTAACTGGCCAGCTGAAGCTGACTCGCACCAACCCACCGGGTTGGCACTACGTTTTGGCGAATCGGCCTTATCGATCAGCCAAAACGTCCGGAGACGTAGCGTTCGGCTTCTTCGTTCTGCGGGTTGTTGAACATCGTGGTGGTGTCGGTGAAGTACTCGAGGTGACCCGGCTGGCCGACGGCCTTCAGGTTGAAGAAGGCGGTGTAGTCGGCGATACGGGCGGCCTGCTGCATGTTGTGCGTCACGATCACGATGGTGTACTCGTTCTTCAGCTCGTTGATCAGATCCTCCACGGCCAGGGTGGAGATCGGGTCGAGGGCGGAGCACGGTTCGTCCATGAGCAGCACCTGCGGGTGCACGGCCACGGCGCGTGCGATGCACAGACGCTGCTGCTGGCCGCCGGACAGGCCGATGCCCGGATTGTCCAGACGATCCTTGACCTCGTTCCACAGGTTGGCGCCACGCAGGGCCCACTCGACCAGATCATCCGCGTCGGACTTGGAGATCTTGCGGTTGTTGAGCTTCACACCGGCCAGCACGTTCTCGCGGATGGACATGGTCGGGAACGGGTTCGGACGCTGGAACACCATGCCGACGTC
>NZ_JBNMKH010000199.1:0-1288 GCF_050874245.1 Bifidobacterium sp.
ACCGCCAGAAGGTTGTACATGTCGTTGCCGAACCGGACCCGCTTGGCCCGGTCCCACGTGTTCGCACCCGACTGCCATGCGTTCTCCAACGCCACCACATGGTCGATCTGCACGGCGGACGAGGTGTGTACGCCGCGTACGAAACGGATCGTCTTGCCGGTGTATGGGTCTGACAATGTGCCCGATTGCACCTTGCAGCCCTGCTGGTATCGCACGTCCGTCAAATCGCGTGCCAGCACGTCCTCTCGCACGTCGCATCCGTTGCCGTCGTCGTCCGTCTGACGGAAGCCGAACGAATCCCGATCGTAGCCGGCACGACGCGGCTCGTCATCGACCGTCAACTGCTGCAATGTCTGCGCGGCGGTTCCGGACGCGGTATACTCGCCCGTCAATTCGCCGACGGTCGGATTCACCTTCGGCATGAGCAGGCCGATCGTGACGCCCGCCACCACGGCGACCACCAGCAGGATCAGTATGCGTTCCACCGGCCCGTCGGCATTGAACAGCCGTCTGCGAAAATGCGTGCCGTCACGCGGTCCACGCCTTGTCATCGCACTCCGTACGCTCCGTGCAAGCCTGCGTGCGTAATCACGCGTACGTGAACGTCATCGGATCATGGCCGGCACGCGTCGGCCCGTCGAGCGCATCGATGGCCGCATGCTCTTCCGGGCTGAGCACGAAACCGAACAGGTCGAGATTCTGCCGCTGCCTGTCCGCATGCACCGACTTGGGAATGATGATCGTGCCGTTCTCGATATGCCAACGCAGAATCACCTGCGCGGGCGTGACGTCATGTGCCTCGGCGATGCGCTCGATCACGCCGTCGCCGGCATTCAGATCCGCGCCACGGGCCATCGGCGAATACGCTTCGACCGCGATGCCATGCTCCTTGCAATACGCCACCACCTCACGCTGCTGCCACGTGGGATGCAATTCGATCTGGTCGACGGCCGGATACTCGCCCGTCTCCTTATGCAGCCGCTCAAGATGCTCCGGCAGGAAATTGCACACGCCAAGCGTACGCACGCGACCCTCCGCGCGGAACTCGTCGAACGCCTTCCACGTTTCGCCGGAACGCCAATTGAACGGGGTGGGCCAATGCAGCATATACATGTCCACATAATCGAGCTGCAGCAGGTCAAGCTGACGGTCGAACGCCTTGCGTGCGGAATCGTACCCCTGTTCCGAATCGCGCAGCTTCGTCGTCACCCACAGGTTCGTGCGATTCTCACCCTGCGTGAAGCCCGCGTTCTGCAGCGCACGTCCGACGCCAGCCTCGTTATTGTAC
>NZ_JBNMKH010000200.1:0-1269 GCF_050874245.1 Bifidobacterium sp.
ATTCTGAACACGGCCCAGGCCAAGGCCGACCATCTCACGCAAGGCGCCGACGACTATTCCGCCAAAGTGATGGAAGGTCTGCGCCAGCAACTGACCAAACTCACCAGCGATGTGGACGCCGGTCTGAACGTGCTGCACGAGCGCCAGCGCGCCGCCGCCGACCAGCTCCCGCATCTTGACCAGAACGACTACCCGGAGGCCTGAAAACCCAAGCCACATATCGAAAACTCCCCGTGGAGCGTATCCGTTGCGCAGGTCGCGTCCCGCGCCGGCCAGTCCAAGCAGATCGACAGTGATTTCCCCGCGCCCAGCGGCATCGGCGATGACATCATCGGCGTCAAGGAAGGCGAACCCGTACACGTCAGCGGATCGTTCGACTCGATTGTGGACGGTCTGATTCTCAACGCCGACATCAACGCCCCGGTGCATGCCGAATGCACCCGTTGCCTGAAGCCCATCATCCGTGACTGGACCACGCATGTGACCGTGTTCTTCCCCTACCATGACGAGCGTGACAATCGCAGGCAGCAGGACGAGGTCGACATCATCGCCGGCGAGGAAGAATCCGAAGACACGTATCCACTGCTCAACAACGGCTCCTTCGCCGATCTTGAAGCGCTGCTGCGCGATACGCTGGTGGACGAGCTGCCGCTGCAGCCGCTGTGCCGCGAGGATTGCCGTGGCCTGTGCTCCCAGTGCGGCGTGGATCTCAACGAGAACCCCGACCATAAGCACGAGACGACCGACATCCGATTCGCCGGACTGGCCGATCTCAAGGCGAAACTGGAACGCGAACAGCAGGGCTGACGGGCGACACGCGTGCATGCGCATGCCCGCGCAGGGCATTTGTACGCACGTTGCGTTAAAGTACTGAACGCTTAAGCTCAAATGTTCGAACGAAACAGAGGATACTGAAATGGCACTGCCTAAGTACAAGACCTCGCGCGCCAACACTCATTCGCGTCGCGCGAACTGGGAGGCGACCGCTACGGCTACCGTGACCTGCCCGAACTGTGGCGCTCCGGCTCAGCCGCACATGGCCTGCCCGAGCTGCGGTTCTTTCCGCGGCCGCGTCTACCGTGAGGCTATCCAGTCCATTCACACCAAGTGAGCAGCACTGGACAAGCATGAATAAAGCCCTGCCATCGACGGGTGGCAGGGCTTTTTATATCTTTATATCCTAGAAAACCCTAGGAAATTCCAGAAAACAGAAGATAGAGGATCATGACAGACGAAGCACAGCACAAGCCAATCACACGCACCTACCAC
>NZ_JBNMKH010000201.1:0-1267 GCF_050874245.1 Bifidobacterium sp.
GGCGTATCTCGGCAAGCTGACCAAGCGCGGCGTGCCGGCGGCCGGCGTGATCACCTCCGCGATCATCATCGCCAACGCCGTGGTGGTGGTGTTCGTATGGCCCGAGTTCGCGTTCAACTATCTGATGTCGATCGCCACCATCGCGGCCGCGATCAACTGGACGATGATCATGATCACCGAAATCCACTTCCGTCGCGTGGTCGCCGCAGGTGACGGCCCGGCCGAGCTCAAGGGGCTCAAGGGCAAGGAGGCGCTCGACAAGATCGCGTTCAAGCTGCCGTTTGCACGTGTGATGCCGTATATCGTGATCGCATTCATGGCGCTGGTCGTGGCGCTGATGTGCTTCTCCGCCAGCTACCGTATCGCCGTGGTCGCCGGCGTGATCTGGCTGATCGTGCTGTTCGCGGCCTACGAGCTGCAGAAGCGGTTCTCGCATCAGGCGGCGTGACATGCGGCGCATGGCGCGCAGGTGTCGCATGGGCTGGCTGCATCTAGTCGCGCAGCGGAATCATCATGGACCGCGTGGCATGGTACAGGTCGGATTTGCCCGGCCACACGGTGCCGATCGGCTGATTGGTGCGATCGAGCTGGTGGAACCATGATCCGTTGACGTGATCCATCACCGTGCTGTCCGCATACTCAAGGAAGGCCGCGACAACGGCATCTTCCGCGGCTTCTGGAAAGCGTTCAAGCGTCGCTCGGCACCACCATGGCATTGACGGCGATCATCGCATGCGTATGGGCGCTGGCCGTATTCGACACGCTCAAGGCCGTTCGGCCAAGCCTACGGTCTCACACGTCCCACGCCAGCCCAACTTCCCCAAACCACCAACGGTGAAGCACCCCTCAGTATCGATAGATTGTGAAACCCCAGACCACCGCCGCTCAGCAGCATCCACCGCCCGTCAATCACGCGCCTGTACGCATGACAACCCGGCCGCCGACTGCATGACAGGGCTGCGGGTACACTGGTGAAGGCTATTTCTTGCTCGTAGAACACAAAGGACGGCAGCACAATAATGTCAACGATTCTTGAGGGCACTCCGGATAAACGTATGGCGCTGGTCACGGGCCGCGCATACCCCGAACTGGCCAAGGAAGGCAAGAATCCCTTCCAGCTTGACAGCAAGGAACCCACTGGCGACCTCAACGAATTCCTCAGCGGCGAGAACCGTTACGCTTCTCTCGCCAAGAAGAATCCCGAAATGTCCGCCAAGCTCCGCGCTCAGCTCGGCAGCCTCTATGAGGAACGCGGCGAGCTCTACAA
>NZ_JBNMKH010000202.1:0-1251 GCF_050874245.1 Bifidobacterium sp.
AGGTGGTGCACACCGACGAAGTGTTCGACCTGCCTCGCGTGCAATCGCTGTCCGCCATCATGAACGGAGAGAAGTAACAAGCCGAAAACAGACTTACCTATCCCCTTTCCTCATAACAAAGCCCGGTTCGGCTTTGTCAGGGCGTTCTACGGAACGTTTCGGCAAAGCGGAACCGGGCTTTTCCGTCGATTCTCGGCTACGTCAGAATCGTTGCGAACAATCAGCCGAGCAGCAGCCAGACGGAAGCGTCGGAATCCAGCTTGCCATCATCCGTCAATGGCACGGAACGTGCGATGACGACCGCATCGTCCGGCAGCGATACCGGCTCGTCGCCGAAATTGGTGATGGATAGGAAACGGCGGCCTTCCGTGGCGGGACGGGAGTAGGCAACGACGGTATCGTCCGTGTCCAGCAATTGCGCGGACGTATCGCCAGTCGCCGTCAGAATCGTCTGACGCAGCTGCAGCAACTTGCGGTACAGGTGCAACATGGAGCCGTCATCCGCCGCCTCTGTGTCGACCGCGAAATCCTTGAACCAGGCCGGCTGCGGAAGGTGCGCGTCGGCGACGGCCTCGCCATCAGCATCGTTTTGAGCCGGGCCGAAGCCGAAGGTGCCACCGGTGATGAAATTGGAATCCCAATCGGCCGGATGACCGCAATCGGCGGCGTTCCAAGGCAACGGCACACGGCAGCCGTCACGGCCCTTGTCAGTGAAATTGCGGCGGGTGTTGAACGGCGTCGGATCCTCAAGACGATCCCACGGAATGTTCGCCACCTCGAACAGGCCCAATTCCTCGCCCTGATACACGTACACCGAACCGGGCAGGCCAAGCTCCATAAGCGCGGCCGCACGGGCACGACGGGTGCCGAGATCGCGGTTCTCCCGATACGAGGAACCATCGCGCAGCAGCCAATCGTGCGCAAGCTGATGATACGGAGCGTCCTTCACCTGCGGAAGGCCGTAGCGGGACGGGCTGCGCGGCACATCATGGTTGTTCATGACCCACGTGGTAGTTGAGCCGTGCGTCTCCGCAGCCGACCGCAGACCATCCTCGATGGCCTCGCGGAATTCGTCCGCGAACCAATTCGCCTTGGCGAACTCGAAATTGAACACCTGGCCAAGTTCGTCCATGGACGCGTACAGGTGCTGAGATTCGGGCTTCACCCACGCCTCGCCGACCGCGAAACGCGGCGGATCGTACTCATTGAACACCGTGCGCCACTCGCGGTAGATGTCATGCACCTCCGGAC
>NZ_JBNMKH010000203.1:0-1244 GCF_050874245.1 Bifidobacterium sp.
AGGAATTCGACCTGTCCCGCAGGCACGTGTTGACTCCGCTTGGCCGGTCGCAGACCGCAAAACGTTGGTACGAAGGCCCACATGGGCCAAAATCGCTATCCACCAAGACGGCCGACGGCAATCCTTGCTCCACATGCGGATACTTCATTCCGCTGAAGGGTGAGTTGAACCTGCTGTTCGGCGTGTGCGCCAACAAGTGGAGCCCGGATGACGGCAGGGTCGTGTCCATCGATCATGGCTGCGGAGAGCATTCCGAAATCGATCCACCGGAGCCGTCGCATCTGTGGGTGCAGTCGAAGCCGGCGTTCGACGACATGCATATCGATATCATCGCCCAGGCGCCGCGTGACGAGCGGGGCTCCGTGGAGCTGATCGAACAGCTTTCGTCCGATGACGACCATAATCCGAATGAGGATGAGGAAGGTTCGGACGCGGACATCGAAGCCAACACCATCGACGACGACGCCAGCCAAGAGGATGTGCTTGAGCATGTGGCCTCCGACGATGCGCCTGAAGTAGAGACCACCGTCACCGTGGTCGACGAGAATAAGCCGGAAACGTCGGACGATACCGAATCGGCTGATACGGCTGAGCCGACTGAATCGGACGAGCCAGTCGAACAGATGGATGAGACGGTAGTTGAGCCGACTGCTGAAACCATCGAGCAAACGGAAAACAAATCGATGGAAGACGAATCGGTGGAAACCGAGTCAACAGAAGCCGAATCGGCGGAAACCGAACCGGCGGCGGCTGAAACAACGGAAAGCGAAATGACGGAAGCTGATTCGTCGGTCCAAGCCGAATCCGACGAATAATCGCCATCGTATATGAGAGGGCCACGTACCTGAATGTGTACGTGGCCCTCTCATATCTTGTTTTCTTTTTTTATGCGGTCAGTGCACGACGGTGACGGTGCAGTCTGCGAAGTTGATGATCTGCTTGGAAACCGATCCAAGGAAATGCGCGTCCAGACCGGACAAGCCGCGCGAACCGACCACTAGATGACGTGTGTAGCGGGAAGCCGCGATAAGCCCCTTCGAGGCGGGAATATGGAAAGCGTGCGATTCGATTTGGAAATCGTCGGGAATGTTCGCTGATGAAACCTGAACCGAATCGAGCAATTCATCAAGCATGCGTTCCGCCTGCGCCTGGCCGACGGAGATGGGAGCGACGGCGTTCTCATACCCTTTGACCACGCCCAAATCTTTCAGCTGCCAGCAGAACATGACCTGCAGGGGAGCGTG
>NZ_JBNMKH010000204.1:0-1240 GCF_050874245.1 Bifidobacterium sp.
CTCGCGTGCGGTCAGCTGGTCACGCTGCTGTTGTACGGAATCGTCGTCATCGGACAGGGAATCGCGCAAAATCTTCATCGCATACTGGTGTCCGCCGTCATCGCGTACGCGCCACACTGATCCCATTGCCCCCGAACCAAGCCGGGATATCAATGTGTAGCCGCCAACCAGGCTGCCTGATTCCAGATTCGCTGCGCTTAAGTCGCTCATGCCACCCATGGTACTTGGCGTGCAGATTATGCGCGCGAATCGACAGGCTGGGTGAATCGCTGCGCGTCATGCGGTGAAGTCTGATGAAATCGAATCACCGACATGAGGGAGTGTCTTCACGTACGTGTCCCACTCCAGCGAATCCATGAGATGCGGGGCAGTGTCAAATGGTTTCGTGGTTCCGATAAAGGCATTGGAGCCGATGTGTCGTTTGGTTATGAGAATCAAGGAGGAGGCAGACCATGCTGCAAATCAACATGGCTGATGTCATGAACGTCATCGGTTCATTGACACCGTATCTGATTGCGATCGGCGTGCTGTTCGTGCTCGCGCTGATCATCACCTTCGCCGTCAACAAGAAGACGGTCAAGGACGTGGCGACCCGTAAGATCGTTCATTCCGAATCCTGGCTGGTGGCGCTGGTAGGCATCATCGTGGCCGTGTCCATGATGTTGACCGGCCCGCTTTCCACGCTGCTCAACAATGCGACCATCACCAAGTACACGCTGTCCGACACCACGGTTTCCAAGGCCAACGAGCTGGCCAAGGACGTGCAGTCGGAGGCGGTCACCCTGTTGAAGAACGACGATTCCAACCTGCCGTTGTCCGGCAAGAAGGTCAACGTGTTCGGCTGGGGTTCCACCAATCCGGTCTACGGCGGCACTGGCTCCGGCTCCATGTCGAAGCAGTACAAGACCGTCTCCCTGCTTGATGGCATGAAGCAGGCCGGCCTCAAGACCAACACGGAGCTGAGCAAGCTGTACACGGACTACCGCAAGGACCGTCCGGAGGTCGGCATGTTCGCTCAGGATTGGACCCTGCCTGAGGTTCCGGCCAAGCAGTACTCCGATTCGTTGATTTCCGATGCGAAGTCCTTCTCCGACGAGGCAGTGGTCGTGCTGACCCGCGTCGGCGGCGAGGGCGCGGACCTGCCGACGGACATGAAGGCCGACGGCATCACCTACAAGAACAATTCCAAGGACTACGAGGACTTCCAGAAGGGCGAGAGCTTCCTGCAGTTGTCGAAGAC
>NZ_JBNMKH010000205.1:0-1232 GCF_050874245.1 Bifidobacterium sp.
ATCGCTGCCGGTGGACTGGCTCTTGGTGGTCAGCGTGATGGTGGTGCCGGCGTCGGCCTTGCTACCGCCGTTCGGGCTCATGCCGGTCACCAGGCCGTCCGTAGGGCCGGAAACGGACACCTTCAGGCCGACGCTTTCCAGCAGTGCCTTCGCGTCCACGCAGCTCATGCCGACCACATTCGGTACATTGACCTGCTGCTTTCCGGTGGACACCCAGATGGTCACCGGGGAGCCGGCTTCGACGGTGCTGCCCTCGCCGGGATCGACGCGCGTCACGGAGCCTGCGGGCACGGTATCGGAGGATTCGCTTTCGATGGTGATCTGCGTGAAGCTTGCCTCATTAAGCCGTTCAACGGCGGTGTCCTTGGGCTGCCCAACCAGGCTGGGGATCTGGGTCAGACCGGACGAGATGTACAACGAGATGATGGTGCCCTTGGTCTGCCTCGAACGTGCCGCGGGATTGGTTTTCACGACCCTGTCCTTGGCCACGGTGGCGCTGTCTATGGTCGTGACGTTGCCCACCTTGAAACCGGCCGCCTCGAGGATTTCCTTGGCCTCCTCCTGGGTGTGCTTGGACACGTCCGGCACGGACACCGATTGCGGACCGGTGGAGAACCACACGGTGACGGTGGAGCCCTTTGCCACCTTCTTGCCGCCCTTCGGATTCTGCTTGGTGATGGTGCCCTTCGGCTGGCTGGACGTGGTGTCCTCGCGGGCGTCGAGCTTCAAATCGAGGGCCTTGAGCTGCTCCTCCACGCGGGCTTCGGAGATGTTCGACGTGGTGGTGAAGTCGGGCACGGACACCGTGTCTTCGGCGTTCTTGTGGCTGTTGAGCATGAAGACGATGCCGATGATGGCCAGAACCGCGACGATGCCGCCGACCACGGAGGCGATGATGATCTTCTTCTTTTTGCGCTCCTGCGCCTCCTTGGCGCGTTGTTCGGCGCGGGTTTTCGTGGCGAGAGCCGCGTTCTGGTTCGGCACCGCTTCGAACTGGCCCGTGACCGGATTGAACGCCTGCGTGGCGGTGGTTTCCGTAGCGGGGGTCATGGCCACGGTGTTGGCGTCCATTTCGGCCTGCTTGCGGGCTTTCATATTGGTCAGATCGGTCAAAGGATTGAACGCGGCCGCCATCGGCACACCGCCGTTCATGAACGTCATCAGATCGTTCTTGAATTCGGAGGCGGTGGCATAACGGTTCTGCCGATCCTTGGCCATCGCCTTCGCGCAGA
>NZ_JBNMKH010000206.1:0-1227 GCF_050874245.1 Bifidobacterium sp.
AGGCGATTGCAAACGGGATTGACGGAGGAATGCATGCGGCGATTGGTCGTCAAGGTCCTGAAGAACGAGACCATTCTCGTAGTCGCTACAATACTTGCACTGATTTCATGTTTCATCGTGCCGCCGGATAAGGAGTATGCCGGCTACATCCACGCCAGCACCATCTCGCAGCTGATCTGCCTGATGCTGGTGGTATGCGGGTTCCAGCGCATCGGCGTGTTCCGCATCATCGGCTCACGCCTGCTGCATCACGTCAAAACCGCGCGTGGCCTGGTGCTCACGTTGATCGCATTGCCGTTTTTCTCCGGCATGCTCATCACCAATGATGTGGCGTTGGTCACCTTCGTGCCGTTCGCAATCGCGGTGTTGACGATGGCGCACATGGAAGAGCATGCGGTGCTTGTCGGCACGCTGATGACCGTCGGCGCGAACGTGGGCAGCATGCTCACCCCGATCGGCAACGCGCACAACCTGTATCTGAAAGCGTTGACGGGCATGCCGACGTCCGAGATGATCGGCATCATGGCCCCGTATTCCGCTACCGCAGCCGTTCTGCTGATAATCATCACCTGCGTGATTTTCGGCAGCAAATCGGTTTCCGAATTTTCCGCGATCGATGGTTCCGGCATCGAACAGAACGTGCTCGCCCCGCATTCCGACCGGCCGCAGCCTGACGAGATTCGCGTGACCGGCTACGGTGCCGGTTATGGCGGCTGGCGTACGATCGTATACACGGCGTTGTTCGTCGTCTGCTTGCTGGCGGTGAGCGATTTCATTCCGCTGTGGGTGATGTGCGTCATCGTGTTCGTGGCGTTTCTGCTGTGCGACCGCCGCGTGTTCCGCAACGTCGATTGGGGACTGCCGCTCACGTTCTGCATGTTCTTCATCTTCATCGGCAATATGAAACGCGTGCCGGAATTCTACGAGCTGGCCGCCTCGCTGGTGGGCGCGCATCCGCTGGAAGTGGCCGTGGTGTCCAGCCAGTTCATCTCCAACGTGCCGACCACGCTGCTGCTGTCCGGCTTCTGCGACCAGTGGCGTGAACTGATCATCGGCACCAACCTGGGCGGCTTGGGCACGCTGATCGCGTCCATGGCGTCGCTGATCGGCTACAAGAACGTGACGCGCGCCTACCCGGACAAAAAAGGCCGTTATCTGGCCGTCTACACCGCGGTGAACGTGCTGTTCGTCATCGTGCTCGTCGGCCTGAGCTGGATTATCGAGTAG
>NZ_JBNMKH010000207.1:0-1219 GCF_050874245.1 Bifidobacterium sp.
AGCAACGTGTTCATGGCCCTCACACCGTCGCTACGATGCCACATGCCCGATTCGACGACCAGCCGATCGTCGAATTCGACGCCGGCCTCCTCCAGTGCCTCAAGATACCCTTGGTAGCGCAGCGCGGCGGAACCGACTTTCTCCCCCGGGTGCACACCGACCACGGCCACGCGGCGGCAACCGGTCGTCAGCAGATACTGCGTGGCCCGCTTCGCGCCTTCCACGTTCTCGGTGGCGATGTGATCCACCTGGTCGGTGAAGATGCGTTCGCCAACCAGCACAAGCGGATAATCGACCTTCAGCCGCTCGACGTCATCCTGTCCAAGCTCCAATGGGCTGTAGATCAGGCCGTCGATCATCGTCTGCTGGGACCCGTGCAGCGCTTCCAACTCGCCATCGCGCGAATATTGCGTCGGCTCCACGATCACGCGCAGACCGACTTTCTTCGCTTCTTCGATGACCAGCGATGACAGCTGCGCGAAATACGGCATCTGCAGATCGGGAATGGCCAAGCCGATGATGCCGGTCTGCCCTCGGCGCAGGTTGCGCGCCGATACGTTCACCGTGTATCCCAGTTCCACGATGGCTTTGTTGACCTTGTCGCGCGTGGCCTGCGAGACGAATTCGTAGACGTTGACCACGTTGGAGACGGTTTTGATCGACACTCCGGCCGCCTTGGCCACCTCACGCATGGTCACGACATGCTCGCCGTTTCCCCCCGTTCGCTTCGGCATATATACCCCTTTTGTCATTCAGCGGACTCAGTCGGCATCGAAGAAACCAACCTCCATCGTTACACCAGCATAGTCGGGGTCGAGTTCCTCCGCCGTTTGCATATCCAGGATGGGCATGCCCTCCTTGGACCAATGCACGCGGCGCACTTGGGCGTCGCGGCCACCATAGCGGCCGTGCTCGTATTCGGCGTTGTGGAACACGTAGATGAGGTTGCCGTCCTCGTCATGCGACCACATGCCGTGGCCGGTGCCGAGCTGCCAACGCCCGTTGTACATGCCGGACTTCTGCAGCGGATAATCGAGCTTCGTCCATACGCTGGCGTCGGTGAGATCGGCCCCCTGTCCGGCCGGGGCGGTGACCAGGCCGGTCGTGTAGTCGATGCCGACCAGCGAGCCCGAGTAGATCAGGAAAATCGTTCCGTCATGCACGATGGCGTTCGGTCCTTCGGCGATCATGTTGTCCCATGCGAATTCCGGCACGACGA
>NZ_JBNMKH010000208.1:0-1153 GCF_050874245.1 Bifidobacterium sp.
GTATTCCATCTGAGGGCCATACTGCGCCACCCAGCGCGTCTTCGCATGGATGTTCGCGTTGTTCAACGGCCCCTGCAGATAGCTGGTATACGAGTACACACCAAGGTTTGTATAGCCGGCGGACTGCATCACGCCATACCAGGCATTGACCATGCCGTTGTACACGTTCGGATCGGTCGGAGGCGTATGACCGGTCCACGTCCACCTCTCAAGGTCGTAATATACGGGGTATTTCAGGTCGTTCGGGCTCACGCCAAGCTGGCGGAGCTTGGACACCACATCATTGGCTTCCTGCCTTGAACCGCTCGCATCCTCCGCGTACGAGTACCAGTAGATGCCGAACGGAACGCCCAGGCGCTTGCATTCGTTGATGTTGCGCTTGGCTTTGGCGTCGGCATCGTTGCCCCACCCATAGCCCAGGCGGATGATGGCACCTTCCACGCCGTCGGCTTTAGCTTTGGCCCAGTCGATATCCCCCTGCCATGAAGAGACGTCGATCACACCTTTGGCCTGCTGGACGAACAGGTTGTTTTTGTAGTCGAAGAAGGCTTTCGTATTGTTGTAGGTTCCCCAATGCGCGCCGTAATCGTTGCCTTCGAATTTGGCGAGTCTCACGGTGGCTCCGTTCTTTGAAGACGATTGTTCCGCGGACCGCTCCGCAGATTGTTTCACAGATTGTTTCACAGGCTGTTCCACGGCGTCCTTCACGTCCGATGCGCTCACCGGAATGAATGATTCGCCATCCGTCTTGGCCAGCGGGTCGGGTTGCTGATCCCGGGTGCCGATCAATGCCTCATCCGTCACGGTCCTGCCGGTCTCGATATCCCGCACCTCGCCTTCGGGAGTGACCGCGAGCTTCTCCGAGACCACGGTGGAATCGTCCGGAATCCGTCCACTCACCGTATTCGGCAATGCCGCGTTCGGATTATCCGGCATGCCGTCACCGGCATTCTGCGTGTCTTCCACAGCGGTGGCGAAGGAATGCGGCGAGTCATCAATCGCGATATCCCTCATCGCATAAGCCGGAGCCACAGCTACGGACAACGTCAACGCGACCGCGGAAACGACAGTGGAAATCCTCAACAAATTTTTCGGCGATAGCATCGTCAGCCTCTCTTATGAATCCGCGCCGCATACTTTGGCACACTTTGAC
>NZ_JBNMKH010000209.1:0-1145 GCF_050874245.1 Bifidobacterium sp.
CGCGCCGGTCGGTTCATCGGCGAAGATGACTGCCGGCTGCGCGGCGAGCGCACGTGCGATGGCGATGCGCTGCATCTGGCCGCCGCTCATTTCGCCGGGACGTTGTTGCGCGAGCTGGCGCAATCCCAATCGTTCCAGCCATAGCATGGCCGTGTCGGTGGCCTGCTGGTAGCTTGCGCCGCCCAGCATCATCGGCAACGCGATGTTTTCGATGGCCGGCAGTTCCGGCAGCAGCTGTCCGGATTGGAAGACGAAACCGAAGGCGCTGCGGCGCAGTTTGGTGCGGTCAGCGTCGCTCAACCGCGCCAGGTTGGCACCGCGAAACATCACATTGCCGGCTGTCGGGGTGATGATGCCGGCGAGTGCGTGCAGTAACGTCGATTTGCCGGAACCGGACGGTCCCATGACCGCGATGCTTTCGCCTGCCTGGATGCCGAAATCCACGTGATTGAGCGCCAGCATGTGTGTGGCGTTCGGTGTAGCCTGTTGGGTCGAATCATCCATGACCAGATCGGTCGCGTGAAGTATGTGTTCCATGTTTCCTACGGTACGGAAACGGATTGGTCCCGGCCATCAGACGGCGGGATGAACTTACAGGTTTCCTTCCGGCATACATCATCCGCAAGGATTAGCGTAATCGCGGACTGCGGATGAGATGCCGTATGTCAGACGAGATGCCAGGAGAGGCGGTGCAGGTCGCTGGGCCCGAATTCAGCGATGGCGTCACGGTGTGCGGCCGAACCGTAACCCTTGTTGTGGGCCCATTCATAGGGTTCATATTGGGGTTGCGCTCCCAGTTCGACCATGAGCCGGTCTCGCGTGACTTTGGCGATGACGGCTGCGGTGGCGACGGTGGCGCAGTACCGGTCGCCTTTCACTTTGGTGGCGACGTCCGCTGGCACCGGCACGTCCGGCGCGTCGAAGGTGTTCAGCGCCTTGGTGATGTAGTCGTTCGGTCCGTCGAGGATCGCACCGACCTTCACCGGCTTGCCGTCAAGCATGCCATCGCCGTCGATGCCGAGTTTCTCTTCCGCTTGGCCGAGTGCGCGCAATGCGGCGATGCCAAGCGCGTAGGAGATGCCCCAATCGTCGATTTCCGTATTGCTGGCCGAGCCGACGGCCCATGACGCGCATCAGGATTTGAG
>NZ_JBNMKH010000210.1:0-1144 GCF_050874245.1 Bifidobacterium sp.
ACGTCGCTTTGCACAACCTGCCCGACGACCGCGACGACTATACGGTGTCGATTGTCCTGCTGACCGACGGCAAATCGAAGACCACGAATCGCGATGAGTTCACGCGACTGTATAAGGCCGAAGGCAAAGGCATTCCGATCTATTCCGTCATGGTCGGTGACGCGGATCGGAGCCAGCTTGACGATCTGGCCAAACTGTCGAACGGCAAGGTGTTCGATGGGCGTAACAGCGATTTGAGCGGCGTTTTCCGCGAAGTGAAGGGATACAACTGATTTTGCTGGCGATAGCGAGTGCGTGGCATGCTACCGTTTTGTGTTTCTCCAAGTTGTTGCCTGTATTTCCGTGCATGCTTTCTCTATTGTGAAACGCTGTGTGAAACATGTGTTTTCCAGTGGAAGCATGCTGTGGGGCGCCACTGACGGTTGACTGCCGGTAAAATGGTGCGCGGTGCCGCAATAGGGCAGACGTCTCGGGGCAGACCGAGTCCAATCGAAAAGGAAACCATATGAAGGTCGCAAGCGGCAATGTGCTATGGCAGCAGCGTAAACGCAATTGGTGCCGTACTCCATTCACATTCACCGTATACACGCTCACCGATCAGGAGTTGAGCATCAAAACCGGCGTGCTGAATGAGAATTTCAACCTGATCAAACTGTTCCGCATCGTGGATATCAGCGTGGAACGCACGTTGCTGCAGCGCATATTCGGCATGAGCACACTGGTGTTGGATACTCGCGACCAGTCGTCCGGCAACGGCACGGTGGCGTTGAAGAATGTACTGAACGGCTTCGAAGTGCGCAAGGTGCTGCAGGAGGCGGTGGACGCCTCCCGCAGGGTGAATGGCATGTCCGCGCGCGAGTTCCTGGGCGGCCCGTCGGCCCCCGGCTTCGGTCCCGGTCCTAATGGTCCGGGTTTTGACGGCGACTTTGACGGTCCTGATATGGGCGCTTACGACGACGGGCGCTGAGCGGCTTTGTGGGCGCAAATCCTTCCGCTTGTGACAACGCATGAGGGCGGTCGGAAGCTATTTGGCTTATTTGTGGCAGGTTGATAAGTCGAAAAGGCTGTTTGGGGGTATGATTTATACCCCCAAACCTTGTTGTAAAGAGAAAGACGTGCCACAAATAAGCGAGATAGCTTGGAC
>NZ_JBNMKH010000211.1:0-1144 GCF_050874245.1 Bifidobacterium sp.
AATAATAGCTACGCGCGCAACGCTTCGGCCCGCGCCACGGTATCTTCCACCAGCACGGCCTGCGCGTCGATGACCGGCAGCTGGGGCAGCGGAAACGCCTCGTTGAGCATGCTCAGCTCGGTGCAGCCCAATATCAGCGTGTCGCACGCGCAGGGGCCTGCCGGATCGAGCATATCGCGCAACACCGATTCGTAGCGTTCCAGATTGAGCTCGCCACTACCTTTCACATCGTCATAAATCAGCGAAGTGATACGGGCCTGCAACTCGTCGGTCGGTTCGACGAACGTGTATCCGGCCTCTTCGACGGCACGCTTGTACACGCCGGATTTGCGCGAACCCACGGTGCCGAGGAAACCGACCCGCGGAAAACGATCCTTCGGATAACGCTGAGCCATGCGTGCCACCGCGCCGCGTGGCATATGCAGAATCGGCACCGTCGTCAACGCCTGGAAATCGTCATAGAAATAGTGCGCGGTATTGCAGGTGAGCACAATGAAACTCGCGCCCATCGCCGTTGCCTTCTCGATATCGTCGGCGAGTACGGGGAAGGGATTCTCGTCGGATTCGCCGAGAATGTACGCGGTGCGGTCCGGCACGGAGGAATCGTTGAAGACGATGTAGTCCAGATAATCCTGATCGCAATGGGCATGCGTGGCGCGGTTGACCAAGCGGATGTAGCTTTCGGTGGCCAGCGTGCCCATGCCGCCCAGTACGGCGAAAAACGGTCGTTTCACTTAAGCTCGCCCTTCTTGGTGAAGTACTTGGCATAGCTCTTCTTGTAAATCGAGAACATGTGCCGAATCATCAGCCAACGCAGCGGATTCATATCCTTGGAATACTCCAAGGTGGTACCCCAATCGCCCGACTTGAGCATGCGCTTGCCGGTTTCCTTGTCAGCGCCTTCTGCGACGTAATCAAGGAAAATCGACTTCGGAATCTCAAGCCACAGCTTCGAACCGCGGCCGAACAGGGTGTTGCCGTCGAACGGCGTGTCCTCGACGAGGTCGTCGACGAAATACTTCGCCAGATTGAAGCCGTTCAGCGTGACGAAATAGCTGGAACGTCCCTGGCGAAGGTTGATTTCGAACAGCTTGTACTCGCCGTCGCGTTCGTCGTACTTCATGTCGAAATTGGCCACGCCCTC
>NZ_JBNMKH010000212.1:0-1132 GCF_050874245.1 Bifidobacterium sp.
ATGCAATGTAGTGCATAAAGTGTATGCTGAATGTGTTTCAACGAGTCAAGGAAAAGAGACGTGACATGGCCAAATACACGGTAGCCGTGGCCGGCGCGACTGGATACGCGGGTGGTGAGGCGCTGCGCATACTCGCGGCACACCCGAATTTCGAAGTGACCTGCGTCGCCGGACATTCTTCGGTGGGGGACAAGCTTGGCAAGCATATGCCGCACATTCCGCAGTTGGCGGACCTCGTGGTCGAGGACACCACGCCGGAAGTGCTCAACGGCCATGACGTGATCATCCTGGCATTGCCTCATGGCGCTTCCGGAGCATTGGCCTCCCAGCTTGACCCGAATGCCGTGGTGGTGGATTTGGGCGC
Organism: Bifidobacterium sp.; assembly: GCF_050874245.1. Lineage (GTDB taxonomy): Bacteria > Actinomycetota > Actinomycetes > Actinomycetales > Bifidobacteriaceae > Bifidobacterium. Next base: position 365 of record NZ_JBNMKH010000212.1, read on the forward strand.
AGACCACCGTCTTGAGGAAAAGAGCGCGTGGGACGCGTTCTACGGCGGTGACTTCTACCAGCATTGGACCTACGGCATGCCGGAACTCATCACCGGCGTCGCGGCTGACGGCTCCTACAGCCGTCAGCGTGAAGCGCTTCCCGGCACCAAGCGCATTGCGGGACCGGGCTGCAACGTCACTGCGACCACGCTGGCTTTGCAACCGGGCATTGCGCAGGGTCTTGTCGAATCGAAAGACATCGTGGCTGATTTGGTGGTCGGTTATTCCGGCGCCGGCAAGAACCTCAAGCGCACCAATCTGCTTGCGGCTGAGGCGTTCGGCTCCGCACTGCCGTATTCGGTAGGCGGTACGCACCGCCACATTCCGGAGATCCTGCAGAACTTCGCGCACGCGGCCGGCAAGAGTGCTGCGGAGGCGGACGATTACACCCTCGCCTTCACGCCGATTCTCGCGCCGATGGCGCGCGGCATTCTCGCCACCGTTTCCGCCAAACTTACCGACAAAGCGCTTGGCATGACGGATGCCGAGATCCGCCAGGTCTGGCTGGATGCATACGAAGGCCAGGATTTCATGGTGGTGCTGCCTGAAGGCGTAATGCCGGCCACCGCCAACATCATCGGTTCTAACGCGGCCCACATTCAAGTGGTCGTCGACCATCATGCCGGCCGCCTGCTGGCATTCGCGGCCATCGACAACCTCAACCGAGGAACCGCCGGACAGGCCGTGCAATCGCTGAATGTGGCATTGGGGCTTCCTGAGGATGCAGG
>NZ_JBNMKH010000213.1:0-1126 GCF_050874245.1 Bifidobacterium sp.
CTCGACTCGTCCGACGTGGTCTGGTCGCTGCAGAACGCCGTCAACAACCATTACGTGGGAGCTGACCAGCTTGGTGATCTGAAGGAAATCACCAATCCCAATGCGAATACGGTGGTCATCACGCTCGCCAAGCCGAATCCGCGGCTGTTGCGCGCGCTGGCCGGCCGTGCAGGCATCGTGTACGACGCGGAAAGCAAAACCAACTATGCGAAATCGGCGGTCGGATCGGGACCATTCACCGTGTCAACCGCGGACCAATCGCAAATCGTGCTGCAACGCAACGACTCGTATTGGGGCAAAAAAGCCGCATCATCGCAAGTGACGCTCTACTACTACGCCAACGAGGAATCCATGGCCGATGCCATGAAAGCCGGCAAAATCAGCATGGCGCTGCCGCTGAGCGCTTCAACCGCCTCGGAACTGGGCAAGACCAACGGTATTACCGCGGACAGCGGCATCAGCTTCGACAAGGTGATGCTCGCGTTCAACAACGACAACAACAGCCCCTTCTCCGACGAGCAGATCCGCAAGATGACGCGATACGCCATCGATGCGAAGACCATCGCCAAGAACGCGCCCGACGCGTACGCGCCGCTGGGAGGGCCGATCAGCCCGCTGGAAGACGGTTATGAGGACCTGAGCGGCCTGTACCCCTACAACCTCGAACAGGGGCAACGGATGCGCACGTATTTCGGAGTGAACTACATCGCGCCAATCGACATTCTGGTGCCGAAGGAATACGAAAGCATCGGCAACGACGTGAAAACCGCCATCGAAAACCTCAACATCAACACCAATCTGGAAGTGCTCGATTCCGCCGCGGACGTGACGGAACGCATGAACGCCGGCACCTATAACATCGCGCTGACCACCATGAGCGACGAAGGTGACGCAAGCGTCTTCGATAACGGCCAGTCCGTGTTCCATTTCGAGAACGGCGACGCGCAGCAGGCTTACACCAATGCCATGGCCGCGACCAACGACAACGATTATCAGGCCCGCATGCGCGAGTACGCGCGCGCCGTCAGCGAGAACGCGGCCAGCGACTGGCTGTACACACGCAAGAACTTCCTTGCCGTTTCCGATGGGCTGCAGGGGTATCCGAAGAATCTGACCGACCGTCTGC
>NZ_JBNMKH010000214.1:0-1122 GCF_050874245.1 Bifidobacterium sp.
AGTATGGACAGTCCCCAAGCCGCAAGATATCCGGCGAGCATGCCGGCGATGGCGGTAAGCGTGACCAGCCATTCGCGGGCGAGCATCAGCTGGATGAGCACGGTCACGACGATGATGACGGTGGCAAGCTGCTGCAATACGGAGGAGGGAATGTCGGCAAGCCAGTCGATGGCCTGTGCCGCGGTGTGTACGTCGGCCTCCACGCCGCTGGTGATACCGCCCATGTACACGGCGAACACCATGACTATGACCGCGCCGACGAGCGATAGTGCGGCACGTGTCAAATCGCCGAAATCATGGGTGCGTTTGGGGGCAACGTCATCGATATGCATGTCCGTCCTATTCGTCATGCGTGCAGTTCCTGACTATGACTATGGTTGCGGAAGAAAAATGGATGGCCGATGTTGACGACGACCGGAAGATCGCCGTCAACATCGGCCATTGAACATAGGCTTAGCGGTCGAAGGCGACCAGCTTGTTGGCCCATCCGGTGTAGGTGGCGGGGATCAAAGCCTTGAGTCGTGCCGCGGTTTCGTCGTCGAAGGACTGCTGGTCGATGAACGCTTCGACGGCTTCCTTGCTGATCTCATGACCGCGCATAAGCTCCTTGACCTTTTCATAAGGCTTCTCCATGCCCGGCAGACCCTTGAGCTCGCAGGCGCGCATGGCGGTCTGAATCGGCTCGCCGAGCACTTCCCAGTTGGTGTCAAGCTCACGCTCGATGACGATATCGTTCGGATGAATGGACTTCAGGCCGCCCATCAGGTTGTACAGGGCCAGCTGGCTGTAGCCGAGCGCGGAACCGATGTTGCGCTGGGTGGTGGAGTCGGTCAGGTCTCGCTGCCAACGGGATTCCACCAGTGTGGCGGACAGCGTGTCGAGCAGGGAACAGGAGATCTCGAAGTTCGCTTCGGCGTTCTCGAAACGGATCGGGTTCACCTTGTGCGGCATGGTGGATGAACCGGTTGCGCCCTTCACCGGAATCTGCGCGAACACGCCGCGGGAGATGTACATCCACACGTCCACGCACAGGTTATGCATGATGCGGTTGGCGTGGGAGACGGTGGAATACAGTTCGGCCTGCCAGTCGTGGCTCTCGATCTGCGTGGTCAGCGGGTTCCA
>NZ_JBNMKH010000215.1:0-1121 GCF_050874245.1 Bifidobacterium sp.
GCTTCGTGCGATTGCGCGGTGCCGAGCCACGTGGCCCCGCCGGCCAGCGCCGCGAGGGCTGCCGGAATCAGACCGTGTCCGTACGCGTCCGCCTTGACGACGCCCATGACGGCGGTGCCGGAATGCGGGCCGCCCACGACGTTGACTAGATGCCGCATATTGTCGCGCAGTGCGGCGAGGTCGACGATGGCCTGCGCCGGATACTGTCGACGGGCAGCCTGGTAATTCGCTTTGCCTTGTTCGGATGAGAAATCCCATTCATGTGTTGCGCTCAAAGTCATGGCTCCTATTGTCGCGCCGCTATGTGACAGGAGTGGAACATCCGGAACGCATGGTGAGACGATTCACGATGTTTTCACGATTTTGTCCGGCAGTGTTTTTTACACTTTCCATACACAAGGCTGTTGCGCATATCGCCGCGGCCTTTCTGATTTCTGGCGTTGAGGCGTGCCAGAGTCCCGGAAATCCGTCCGGTCCAGCCCATTTTTAAAACAATCACAGGGAATCTGACGACCATGGATCTATTTCGCAAGAAGTCGGTGGACCAACTTGTCTCCGAATCGACTCCTCTGAAGCGAACACTGAAAACCTTCGATCTGACCATGTTGGGCATCGGCGCCATCATCGGTACCGGTATCTTCGTGCTCACCGGCAAGGGCGCGCTCACCGCGGGACCGGCATTGTGCGTGTCCTTCCTGCTTGCCGCGATCTGCTGCGGCTTCGCGGGTCTGTGCTACGCGGAATTCGCCGCGATGGCACCTGTTTCCGGCTCCGCCTACTCGTACGCGTATCTGGCGTTCGGCGAGTTGATCGCCTTCGTGATCGGTTGGGATTTGATTTTGGAATACGCGTTGCAGGCGGCGACCGTGTCCGCCGGCTGGTCGGGCTATTTCAACAAGCTGTTGGAAGGCTTCGGCCTGCATCTGCCGGTCGAACTGACCGCCGCGTACGGCACCACGCCGGGAGTCACCACGTATTTCAATCTGCCGGGCTTCGTGATCGTGCTTATCATCACGTGGGTGCTGTCCATCGGCATCAACCAGACGAAGAAGACCAACGACATCATGGTGATGATCAAGCTGGCCATCATCGTGCTGTTCATCGTGTGCACCGTCTGGTAC
>NZ_JBNMKH010000216.1:0-1118 GCF_050874245.1 Bifidobacterium sp.
GCGGAGAACCCGGTGGGTTCTCCGTAGGCGAGCCGAGCAGCTGTGCTGCGAGGTGCAATCCCGCGAGGTAAACATTGAGCCCGCGCGTAGCGCGGTCCATAATTACAGGACGCGGTCAAATAAAGGCCCCAGCGGCTTTTATTTTCCAGCGCCGAGCGGGAATCCTCGTTTCCCCTTTTTCGAGGATTCCCGCTTTTTTCATATGTGTCGACGGCTCCACATACAGCCTTGCCCCCCGTACCCGAGAAACCCGCTATTCGTGGGAGATCGGCCGCGTCGTATCACCAGGCGTCAGCACGGTCTGGATGATCGTGCGCGGCTCATCGAGTGTCTTCTTCGCGATGAGATCCAACGTTTTGCGGGCCGCGGTCCGTCCGATTTCGCGCGCGGGCTGTGCCATGGTGGTCAATTCGATGCTTGCGGCCACGTCCGATCCGTCGTGCCCGGCCACGGACATGTCTTCCGGCACGCGTACGCCGTTGTTGCGCAGTTCGTGGATGACGGGCAGCGCGTAGTAGTCGGACCATATGCATGATGCGGTCGGCCGTTCCGGCAACGCGAGGATTGTGGCGATGATCTGTTTGACGGATAGTGGGTCCGCGATGTCGATGTAGTATATGCCGCAATCGGTGAGGTTGAGATCGGCGATGGTGTTGCGGTAGCCGACCGTCCGGTTGTCGTGTCCCCATTTGCTGCCGGGCAGCGGCTCCTTGCGCCCGATGTAGCAGAATTTGCGGTGTCCGATGGCGGCCAGATACCGTACCATCGTCGCTTCCGAGGCTTCGTCGTTGATTGCGACCGAGGCCTGGCAGTAGTCGGTGTCGGGCGAGTTGACCAGGATGATCGGCATGCCCATGCTGGTCAGCGCCTGTTCTTCCTCTTCGGTGGCGGGGAAGCCGGTCATGATCAGCGCGTCGGCGTTGCGGTTGGCCGGCAGGTTGGTGAAGAATGTGGATCGTTCCTTCATGTTTCCCGCACGGTAGACGAGCTCGGCGCCATCTTCGATTTCTCCTTGGAGAAAGCCGATTGGGATCGCGATGCGTACCGCGCTTCCATCGAACGCACGTGGAAGTATGCGAAAACCGCTGAAACGGCTCCCACTTGGGTGCTGGGAAACC
>NZ_JBNMKH010000217.1:0-1116 GCF_050874245.1 Bifidobacterium sp.
ACGCGATTGACCGGCAAATCCAGTCCGCGTGCGACATCATTGCCGGAGCCGATGGCCACGATGCCGAGTGGTTTGCCGGAGCAGCCGACTGCGTTGGCGCCTAACGCGACCATGCCGTCGCCTCCGACCGCGACCAGATAATCGTATTCGTCGCCGCGGCGGCGGGCGTTGGCCAGGGAATCGTCGAAGCTTGTGCCGGTCACATCGATTACGTCGAAGCCATGCTTGCGTCCGGCTCCGCGCAGCAGATCAATGACATGACCGCCCACTTGGGCGCCCTTGCCTTTGTTCGATGTCGGATTGCAGACCACGGCAACGGTCGTATTCGCATGTGACGTCTTGCTCATACTTGTACGATAACCATGTTTCACGTCAAGCGCCAGATTGCCCATTACCTTCAGCTGAACATTCCGTGCCGTCATGCAACGACTGTCCGGCAATCTCCTAATCACAGGCAATAGGCCCCGCACGTGACTGCCGGACGACCCACGGTGCGAACGGCACCTGCGTGGCCGCCTGCACGGCGACCACCGCATCCTCGCCTTCAATGGCACAGGATTCGAGCCGGGTTCCATTGCCCGACGTTGTACGCGATGCGGCCGCGCACGGGTCGGCGGCACCGTCACGCAGCGACTGCGCGGCGGCCACCGACGCCAGGTCGGCCGTATTCTGCGCGCGATGCACGCACAGCAGCAGATTGCCTGCCATGGCGACCGCACCGAGCATGGCCGCGACGATTGCGATCAGCGCGACTCCCGATATGGTTCCGGCACCTTCGTCCGCGCCTTTCAACACATGCGACACACGTCGCACATACTGTTTCACGTCATGTTTCACGGAAGTCGTTCCTTTCTTGCCGCGCATTGGAAGCCTTTCAAAAACCGTTACGGACAGCACGCTGTCATGAACATCGCAATCAGAAATACCGAGTTGCCTTGCCCACGACGCTGGCGGGCAGCACGCCGGTCGGATCCGCCGCAACCGGGCAACGCACCACAACGGTGACGCTGTTCGCATTGGCGGCGAACGACACCGTGGAACCGCCACCGGCAATGGTTTGCGCCGCGGCGCGGGCTTTCGCTTCGCCGCCGGCGTCAATCGCCATGGCCCTCGCAC
>NZ_JBNMKH010000218.1:0-1115 GCF_050874245.1 Bifidobacterium sp.
AACCCATCGCAGCCATCACGTATCAAGATCTTCATTTCGGCCCATGAGCCGGCCGTCTTCCCCGGTTGCGCCAGCATCCTGCCGATTCAGGTCGGAGCCGCGCAAGCGGAGTCAGCGGGCAAACCTCTGTTCGAGAACACGTTGCATGACAATACCGGCGACAACATCTCCAGCAAGAATCCCATGTACTGCGAGCTCACCGCACAGTACTGGGCATGGAAGAACGCCGACGCCGATTACTACGGATTCTGCCATTATCGCCGCTACTTCGATTTCACCAATACCGAGCATGAACAGAACAGCTACGGCGAGATCATAGACACCATCATCAATCCCAAATCCATCGCCGAATACGGCCTTGACGACGGAACCATCGCGCAGGCGGTGGAAGGCTGGGACGTCATCACCACGCCATTGAACAATGTGCGCGAATTCGATGGGTTCACCAATCTCAAAGATCATTGGAACGCGGATCCGCACCTGCGGATCAAGGATCTGCGCCACATGTACGACGTGCTGTGCGCAATGCACCCCGAGTACCGCGAGGATGCCGACGCCGTGCTCAACGGCACTCGCGCGGCCTTTTGCAACATGTTCATCATGAAGAAGGCGATCTTCCAGGAATACTGCGCCTGGCTGTTCCCCATCCTTGACGAATTCACCGCCCATTGGGACCATTCCGCCGCCGACGTGCAGACGCTGCGCACTCCCGGCCATCTTTCCGAACGCCTGCTCAACATCTTCCTTGTGCACAAGCAGCGCACCGGCGCGAACTGGAAGATCAAGCGCCTGCAGTGCGTGCACTTCACCAACCCGGAACCGTTCACGCCGCTGGAACCGTTGAACTCGAACCCGCGTTTCACTGTGCCGGTGCTGTTCGCGGCGGACGACAACTATGTGCCGATGCTGACCACCACCATCTATTCGATGCTGAGGAACGCCTCGCCCGAACGGCATTACGACGTGATCGTGCTTGAACGGAACATCTCGGCGGAGAACAAGCAGAACATCACCGATTTCCTTGCTCAATTCGGCAACGCGACCGTGCGCTTCTACGACGTGAGCCGCGCCATCGACGGCTTCAACCTCACCACCAACAACGCGCATATCAGCAT
>NZ_JBNMKH010000219.1:0-1114 GCF_050874245.1 Bifidobacterium sp.
GCACTACATCGAGGAAATGAACAAGGGCTTCCAAGCCGGTTTCAAAATCCTCACCAGCTACCGCAATTCCGTGAACCTGTCCGACAATTGGGTGTCGTCCGGTTCCGCGTTGTGGTTCATCCGCGAATCGCGCTTCGTTTCCGCCTCCCGCATGTGGCTCGGCAACAGCTGCCACGTGGGCGGCACCGACTTCATGTTCTCCCAGGAGATCATGCGTCGCAACAACGGCTGGAAATTTCACCTACTCACCGAGGATCTGGAATTCACCATGGACAGCGTGCTGCACGGCGACCGCATCGGCTACTGCGGCACCGCCATCCTGTACGACGAGCAGCCGGTCACCTTCGCGCAAAGCTGGCGTCAACGCCTGCGTTGGAGCAAGGGATTCCTGCAGGTGTTCCGCTATTACGGACCGGCGTTGATCAAGCGCGCGGTCAGGGAACGTGATTTCTCCGCCGTCGATTTCACGCTGCTGCTGTGCCCGTTCACCGTGCTCGGCATCGCACGCGTGCTGTTGGGCATGCTGTTCGCCGCCTGCGGTTTCGTGACATGGCAAAGCCAGCTGAATTCGCTGACCGGCTGGACATCCGGCATTGTGATATCGGTGATCGGCATGATGGGACTCGCCGCATTGACCATCGTGGCGGAACGCGATCACGTGGGCGCCACCAACAAGGAGCTGCTCGCCTACGTGCTGGCCTTCCCGACCTACATGCTGAGCTATGTGCCGATTTCGTTCCAGGCGGTGTTCGCCAAGTCCGAATGGAAGCCGATCGAGCATAAGGGCTGAGGCTTGCCCGCGGCGGTGTGAACGGTCATGAGATGTTTCGTGGCGATCCATACGGTGCGGATGGTGAAAAGATGACGAAGAGAGGGTGTGGTTTGGCTATGGATGACGCTGGCGATTACCGCTATACGCGACGACGCCGAGCGATCACGGTGGCGGTTTCCGTCGTGGCCACCGTCGCACTGTGCGTCGGCTATGCAGTGGCCGACATGTGCGATGTCGCACCGGGCGTCCTCACATTGCGCCATGTCGAACATTCGACGGTCGCCGCTGCCGGCCGTTCGATCGAGGCGGCCGACGTGATCGCCGACATCGACGCTTCCAAGA
>NZ_JBNMKH010000220.1:0-1111 GCF_050874245.1 Bifidobacterium sp.
CACGAAGCGCATCGATCAGCGCAATCGTAGTGGTGGTCTTGCCTTCGCCGCGGGACGCCTTCAGCGGGGTGTCGGCGGTGACGAGGACGACCTTGCCGTGCTTGCGCGGCGCATCCGGATTGCTCTTCAGATAATCGAGATAGCCGAACGCATCAATCTTCTGCACCAAGCCGTACTGGCTGGTGAAATCCTCAATGCTGGTCACTGGAGTCCTTTCTTGAAGCCTTCCGCCAGGCGGCGTCGAGCGCCGAACATGGCCGGAACAACACAGATAAGCAACATTCTAGTGAACGAGCGTCAGCAATAGAAAACGGCTCCCATACAGCGGACGCCGTCCGGCCGTCATACGGAACGGACGGTGGCGAGCGCAGTGCGGGAGCCGTTGATCTTGGCGGTATTTCCGGCGTTATGCAACGATATGCAATCGCGGAAAAATACCGGCCATCCCATCAGGGAACGATCAGAAGTCGGACATGTGGAAGCCGTTCTTCATGTTCATGCTGGTGGTGTAGAGCACGGAGTCGAGCAGCTTGTCGGTTTCCGCCTTAAGCTGCGCGGCCATGGTCTCGTTGGCGGCGGCGAGCACTTCGCGGGCTTCGTTGTTGCGGACGGCTTCGATGATTTCGTCCGGTTCCATCGGCTGCACGTCGCCGATCTCGTCTTCGGCGTCGAATTCGTCGACCACGCCTTCCACCAGTCGGTCGATCTGCTCGTCGGTGGCGGCTACCATGCGGTGGCCCATGCCGCCGGTCTTCTCCTGGTAGCGCTCCACCGCGTTGGCGGTGTCGGCGAAGCTGGCGTCGCACAGGGCCGCGATGATGCGGTTCTCCCAGTAGAAGTTCTCGGAGGTGACGCGCGTGGTGGTGTCTTCGAGGTACTTCGGCGTGGAGTCGACGTTCGGGAAGAACGGCACGAGCGTGTTAAACGGGTTGGAGCCGTAGGCGATCCACTGCACGGCACGGTTGACCTGCGGGCGGTACGGACGAATCTGCATGACGGACAGCTGGCTCTGACGGTTGATGCCGATCGGACGGAACATGTGGCGCGAATGCTGGTCGCCGAGCTTGCCGTACGGATCATACGGGGTGCCCTGGTAGTGGGAGCTCAACAC
>NZ_JBNMKH010000221.1:0-1097 GCF_050874245.1 Bifidobacterium sp.
GCATCAGATCGTGGACCTGGTCTCCGTGTTCCGCCCGCTCACGCAATGGACCAGCATGATAACCATCCCCAGCGCCGTGCCGGAAATCGTGCGCAAAGCCTTCTCCATAGCGCAACGCAAACGTCCCGGAGCGACCTGCCTCATCCTCCCCGAAGACGTTGCGGAAATGCCCGTGCCGGCCGGAATCGGACCGTTGCCGCTCCCCCACACCATGCACATCCGCCCGACCGACGACACCATCGCCCGTGCGGCCGACATCATCGGCAGGGCACGCCATCCAATCATCCTCGCAGGCAACGGCGTGGCCCGCGCGCACGCCGAAAACCGGCTGCTGGCATTGGCCGAGCAGCTCAACGTGCCGGTCGCCACCACATTCGAAGGCAAGGGCGTGATCTCGGACCATATTCCCAACGCGCTCGGCGTGGTCGGCTTCATGAAGCACGATTATGAGAACTTCGCGTTCGACGAGGCCGACCTGATCATCGCCGTCGGCTTCTCGATCCAGCAGTTCGACCCGAAGAAGATCAATCCGAACGACGACAAGACGATTATCCACATCAACACGTTCGTGGAGGACACCGACGCGCATTATTCGACCGCGCTCAACATCATGGGCGACATTGACCAGACGCTGGAAGCGCTGATCGACCGGCTGCGCGTGAAGGGCATCCGGTTCGACGAATCGCATCCGATGATCCACGAGCTGCTCGACGGCGAATTCCGTTCGTATGCCGAAGACGATTCGTTCCCGATGAAGCCGCAACGCATCGTCTACGACACCCGACGGGCCATGGCCGACGGCGACATCACGCTGGTGGACACCGGTGCGCTGAAGATGTGGATGGCGCGGCTGTACCCGACGTACTATTCCAACACGTGCGTGATCGACAACTCCCTGTCGACGATGGCGTGGACGCTGCCAGGCGCCGTTGCGGCCTCGTTGGAGAATCCGGGACGGCCCGTGTTGGCAGCGATGGGCGACGGCAGCTTCCTGATGAACGTGCAGGAGATCGAGACCGCGGTGCGCGTCGGCGCACGCATGGTCGCGCTTGTCTGGGTCGACAAGGCGTATGGCCTGATCAAATGGAAGATGAACA
>NZ_JBNMKH010000222.1:0-1093 GCF_050874245.1 Bifidobacterium sp.
AGAGCGATTAGGCTGAGCGGAACGAACAGGACACGCAAAGAGAAATACGGAGAAGGAGAGCGGAACGCATGGCGATTGAACTGAAGAACAATGTGTATTGCGATGGCGAAGGCACGCCGGTCGTGCTGGTGCACGGCTTCCCGGTCGACCACCGCATGTGGGACAAGTGCGCCGAGGAATTGCGGAAGGTCGCCGCAAAACAAGGCGTGAAACAATTCGCGATATGGGCTCCCGACATGCCCGGAGCGGGCGAAGGGCCGATTCCGTCGGACAAGGACAGCGGCGGCAAGGCTTCGGACGGCGCGTTCCCGTACGGACTTGACCGCATGGCGGACGCATACGTGGACCTCCTGCATAAGGCCGGCTACGACAAGGCAATCTGGGTGGGCCTGTCGATGGGCGGCTATCTGATCCTCGACATCCAGCGGCTGCATCCGGAAGCGGTGGCCGCGCTCGCCTTGTGCGACACGAAGGGTGACGCGGATTCCGCGCAGATGCGTGTGAAGCGCGTTGCCATCGCCGAGGAATGCGAGACGACCGGCACGCATGAGCCGGTGATGGGATTCGCAGTGCCGTCGGACGCCGATTCCACGGTGAAGCGGTCGGAAGCGTACTGCAGGCAGTTCGAGACGTGGATCAACGAGCAGCCGGCGGCGGGCATCGCATGGCGCGAGCGCATGGCGGCGGGACGGCCCGACCTCAACGACGTGCTGCCGGAAATCGAAGTGCCGGCCGCCGTGATCTGCGGCGACAAGGATCCGTCCAGCCCGCCGGCCGTGATGAAGCCGGTCGCCGACGCGATGGCGAAGGCCGACGTGTCGATAACGGTGATCGACGATTGCGGCCATTTCAGCGCGTACGAGCACCCCGGCCAAGTGGCCGCGGCGTTGCTGGAACTGGTGAAACGGGTCGGCTGACGTCGGATATTCCTCGCCGGATATACCTCTATATACAAACCACAGTGAAATTCATTGTAACGAAAGAAGCAAATCGACCATGAGCATGTTCTCACCATTGGCGTTGACGCAGGCGCTGCCGTTCCTGCCGCTCGCCCAAGGCGACATCGATTACGAAGTGGCGCGACGCGGCGAAC
>NZ_JBNMKH010000223.1:0-1071 GCF_050874245.1 Bifidobacterium sp.
CAGCCTTCAGGTTGTCGACGTACACGCGGGCCGTCTGTCCCGGCTGCACCTTGCCGCCGGCGACGCTCAGCTTCGTTTCGGTTTCGGAAGGCAGCAGTTCGGCCGACGTTGCCGCGGGTTCGGCCTTTGTCGTGAAATCGGGAACTTGCTTCAAAAAGTTATCATCACTCCAGTTACTCACTTTAGTGTTGGGATCCTTGTAAATGGGTTGCGCATACAGAATAACCTGACGAACGTCCACCGGGGTCTTCACGCGAACGCCCTTGTTCCACAGAACATTCTCCGTTTGCTGTATGGCCTCCTGATCGATTATTAGGGAGTCACCGAACTCGCATTGGAAACTCGCGGAAGGTTTGCATGCCTTCGCGTTGTTCGTGTACGCGGTGTTGGACGTCAGACCAATCAGCGGGAAGTCGAAGCTGCCGGAGGCCTTGCCGTTCCAAACACCCGTGCCAAACCTGTAGAAATGCTGGCCGGACGCCTTGAACGTCAACTCGTTCGGGTCTTCCCACCAATTAGAATGGGTAGCGTCACTGTCATGGAAGGCACCCTTGTACTCCACGTCGTTGTGGACGCCGTAGATCGCGTCGTACGAGCCGGCGGTCAGCTCGCCGTCGGAGACAATCGAATCCGCATCACAATTAACGGAGTAGAAAGCGCCCTGCCCGACATGGTTCATGGCTGCCGATTGGATTGGCGTGATGTCGGTGATGCGTTGCACCTCGATGCTGAAGCACACATCCTTGATCTGACTCACCTGTGCTGGATCGATCGAATAGTCGAACAACACGTTCGCCGTATGCGCGCCCACATCCGACACCCTCACATTGGACAACGTGGTCGGATTATTCACATACGTGACATCCGCTGCGTTCGCGGTGGCGGCACCAGCGAACATCGTGCACGCGGCCACGGCCAGCGCGCCCGCGACCTTCCAGAAACGCCTCATAGCGTTACTCCCTTCTAGGTTTCTTCATCGCAAGAGCCAAAGCAAGCTACATGCTCTTTTAGTATCGCCCCCCCCCGTGGACTTAAACCGCCCTATCGCGGAGCCAGGGAAACCAAGATTGG
>NZ_JBNMKH010000224.1:0-1042 GCF_050874245.1 Bifidobacterium sp.
GTGACGAGCCCCAGCTTGCCGCCGCCGGTCGGAGACGTGATCACCAGCGGCTTGAGCGAATCCGCCTCGGTCTTGTAGGAACCGGTCTGGGCGATGCCGTCGGCCTCCAGCGTGTCCCACAGGCGGGCGATGCCCTCCGACCCCTGGTCCCAGGAATGGTTGGTGGCATGAGTGCACGCCTGATAGCCGACATGCTTGGCGGCATCGGCCACTTCGGGCGGAATATTGAAAATCGGATACGCACTGTACGGGCCGCCGCGCTGTGCGATGGGCGTCTCGAACTCGCAGACGGCGATGTCGGACGCCTGGATGTACTTCTTCATCGGCTCGAACAGCGGGTCGAAGTTGAATGCGGTGCCGTCCGTCGCAGAGGTGTCAGCCCCGGCGAAATGCTCCCACAGCCCTTCGTGGAACAGCAAATCGCCATTGACCAGCATGGAGATGCAGTCCGTGTCCGGGCAATCCGGCGAATTGCCGTGATGCTTCGCAACGGTTGTTGCGGAATCGGCATTCGACGCCGACGATTGGGATTTCGTCGTATTCGATGAGACCGCGGCGTTGCCTGCCTGCGCTGCCCGTTTGCCATGCGTTGTCGCCGCATGCCATATGCCGACCGCGAGCGCCACGGCCAATGCCAATGCCACAATGGCCGCAACGATCATCGGCATGGGTGAGCGTTTCGCCGCATGCTGTCCGTGATAGTGTTCCCCGCTGTCTTGCATCATTGCAATCCCTTCGTTCCTGTGTTCTTCTCGTCACATGTCTCTACGATTAAGGGTAGCCGAGCCCGACGGATATTCGAAGCGTCGCTCGACACGCCAGCAGGACTGCGAAATATGAGGAATTTCCCCGATTTGCGATATTTCGGCGGGTTGACTTCCGTACGTGGTGTAAAGTAACGTGATGTTGCGTCGTAATGACGCACCGGAGTGATGCCTGAGTGGCCGAAAGGGGCACCCTGCTAAGGTGTTAGCTGCGTTAGCGGCTCGGGGGTTCGAATCCCCCTCACTCCGCGAAGGATAGAAGGCTTCGAAGCGTTGAA
>NZ_JBNMKH010000225.1:0-1035 GCF_050874245.1 Bifidobacterium sp.
CGGTGAACGCCATCAGCCCCACACCCAGCCAATCCAACTGCGGCGCCGTAGCCCACGGCCGCACGAACGGCAGCAGCACAAGCCCGGAAATCAGAAATGCGATGCCGTTGACGGTGAAGTTGCCCCAACGTTCGATGAGCTTGACCGGAAGAAACACCATGGCCGCCGTGGACGCCGCGTTGATAGCGCCCCAAATCAGGCCGACCAACGGCAGTTTCAGCGTGGTGAAGTCGCCGCCGGTCGCAATCAGCACGGTTCCCGCGAAGGCGAGCGCCACGCCGATGCCTTCCCGTACGCCGGGCAGTCGCCGCCCGCGCAGGCATACGACCCCCAAGACGAACAGCAGGTTCAGGCTTTGCAGCACGGTCGCGGTGCCAGAGTTGGTCCAGTTGATCGATTCGAGGTAGGCGACCTGCACCAGCAGCACGCATATGATGGCGGTGGCCAGCAGCCGCGGATATGATTTGCGATCGCGTAGCGCGCCGGTAAGCAGTTTCGGCGTCATGATGGCCGAGCAGGTGAGGAAAAGCACGCCGGCTGCCAGTTCGCGCACGCATGCGATCCACAGCGGCGAGGCGTGGTACGTGCCCATGAGGATTTTGGAGACGGTGGCGTTGACGCCCCACAGCACGCCGCCGCACAGGGTCATCGCAATGCCGATAATCAGGTCTTTCGGCGTGCGTTCGAACGTTTTTTCCGCCACTGCGGCTCCTTCCCCTTCACTGTTCGCTCATCGCACACCGTACACGCCGCATGTGTCTTGCAGTGGCAGCCGCTCACAGACTGTCCGCGGGCGCGCTGAGGAAGTCGAGAATCTTGTTCACATACGGTCCGACCACCGTGTTCGGCATGGAGAAGATCTCGTGCAACGACTTGCCGTACCGTATTTTTTCGATTGATCCGCCGCCTTCGCGCACGCGTTCCACGAAATCGTCCTGCGGACCGTTCAGGACCCAGACGTCACGGCCCGCTTGGAACAGCAGCGTCGGAGTTTCGATCGCACCGCACATGTCCGGTTTGAGTATGGCGCGGGAC
>NZ_JBNMKH010000226.1:0-1017 GCF_050874245.1 Bifidobacterium sp.
ACCTTGACGACCAATCGCCGCATGCATTCCTCCGTCAATCCCGTTTGCAATCGCCTTGCACACCTTGCAAAATCCAAGCGATTTTCATGCAAACGCCTAGACCACTTTACCCAAAAGTGCGCCTAGCATGAGCCCTCGGCGTGCTGCTTTCCCGACCATTCCAACGATTTTCAGCCGCTATCGCTTACTGCCGCATACCCTTGCAAACCGGCAAAATTCATTTTGGTCGGCGAAAATCTTCACAATTTTCCTTTTCGGACATGAAGGATTCATCCGGAATTCGCCGTTCCTTCGCAACGAATTCACCGGCGACGCACGTCTATTCCGCCCTATCTTGAACATTCAGACCACGACGCTCAGGCCACGTCGTTGCCGAAGACGCGGGACTGCAGATCCTTGCGCAGCATCTCCAGTTTGGTGATCTGTCCGAGCAGTTCGATTTTCTCGGCACCGTCCGGCAGCTGCGCCATGCGACGTTGCGACGCGCCGATCTTGCGCATGATGCCGGTGTCGAGCAATCGTACGATCAGCTCGGAGGCGTAGCGACGCTCGTCATCCGTTGGCCTGCGCAGCTGCGCGGATCGTTCCTGCGATTCGTCCGCGTCACGACTGGCGTCCGCCTCGCTCGAAGGCAACGGCAATGGCATGGCGGCCAGCTCGTTAATGACGGATTCGAGCATCGGACCGCCCGCCTTCGTCAGATTGTGCATCCACAATCCCTGCGGCACGTCCGGCGCGGGCAATCCGCCAGCCGCGGCGACCGCCTGGAACAGCGTGCGGAACACCGGCGTCATGAAACTCGACAAGGTCAGGCTGGCGAACATCGTCGGATCGACTGCCAACGGCACCTGGATCAGCGTGGCCATGAACTGCTGTTCGCAGATGAACACGGCGTCGTCGATGCGATAGTAGGTCTGTTCGACCGCATCGCGATGCTCCAAAGCCATGCGCGCTGCGAGATTCGCATACGGGTTCGCGCCGCGGTCCGCATATGACGGTTCCGCCGATTGCCCCGCG
>NZ_JBNMKH010000227.1:0-1015 GCF_050874245.1 Bifidobacterium sp.
CTGGCTGTTCAGCTCTCTGAACGTGGCCCGTTTCGTGGCCAAGCAGAACATGGGTCTCAAGGAGTTCGAGTTCTCCCAGAACTACGCCATGTACTACGACAAGCTCGAACGCGTCAACTACTTCCTGAAGGACGTGGCGGCTCTGGTAGAGGCCGGCGAGCCTGCCGATTCGCGTCTGATGCAGCATCTGCTGTCCGACGTGATGGGCGACGGCGGCCAGTGGACCATGGCCATGAACGTGTACAAGAAGTATGGCGCGGTGCCGAAGGATCTGTTCCCGGAGACCGAATCCTCCAAGAACACCGGTGAGATGAACGTGCAGCTGCGCCGCATGCTGCACACCGCGGTTGCGCATATGTACGCTGATCCGTCCGCGATCGATGCGATCATCGCCGATGCGGTCGCCGCCGGTCACCGTATTCTGACGATTCACTTGGGCGAGCCGCCGAAGAGCTTCGATTGGGAGTGGACCGACAAGGATGGCGAGTTCCACCGCGATGGCGAGATCACGCCTGTCGAGTTCTGGAAGAAATATGTGGGTTCCGCCGATTTGGAAAGCTATGTCTGCCTGGTGGACGATCCGCGTCAGGAGCACGTCAAGGGCAAGAAGATCGGCATCGAGCATCTGGGCAACGTGGCCGGGGGAGACCCGACCGAGTACCTCAACGTGCCGAACCAGTTCATGAAGGACTGCGTGCGTCAGATTCTTCAGGAACAGGGCATTCCGGTATGGTTCGGCGCTGACTGCCATCCGATGATGGACCGTGAGAACGGCGCGTGGGCCACCGACCTGTTCGAGTATGGCCGCGTGTATGGCGTCGATTTCGATCTGGACAAGGAACAGCGTGTCCGTTTCGGCGATTCCGCGATGAATCACGCGATGGCGTTCGTCGGTGTGGATGTGGATGAGGATGGCCACACCACCCGCCGTTGGCGTGTGGAGAACTCGTGGGGAGACAAGATCGCCGACAAGGGCTACTTCACCATGAGCGACGACTGGTTCACCGAATACGTC